>CAMOBD010000014.1 GCA_946578345.1 uncultured Clostridium sp. | reverse complement strand
ATTTTCACTAATATATTCTTTTATTTCTTCAATAGTCTTATCCCCTTCGTCATCTTCTCTTCCTGTTTTTGGTTGAGTAAGAGTAAGTAAAATAACCTCTTTTTCGTTATTCCCTAAGTCATTATATAAATCAGCAATAGTTTTAAGCTCTTTTTGACATGGAGGGCACCATATTCTCCAGAAAAATAGAATAACTTTTTGCCCCCTATAGTCTTCCAAATTTACTATATCGTCATGTTGATTTTTTAATTCAAACTTTGCATCCTTTATTGTATCATCATAATAGTCCTGTATTTCTTCATTCGTACTTCCATTTACAATAGTTTCATTTGAGCTATAAATATTTTCACTAGTTTCATTATTTTTCCCTACTAAAATCCATATTGTTATTAATGCAATAACAATTACAACGCCGATAATTATATATTTTATTTTTTTCATCACCAATTCTCCTCACTTTCTACTTTATTATATTTCTTTTTTCGGATGTGTCAAGTCAATTAGTAACCTTTTTTATAATTTTGAATATTATATTATAGTTTTCTAACATATATTTATATTAAGGTTAATAACTAATTTTGCCTTAGGAAGGATTGATATTTATTTATGAATAATAAGAACAATAATATGAATATGGGTGAACTTATGAGTATGCTAGCTAAAATGGATAAAAAGCAATTAGAACAAGGTTTAAATCAAGTTAGTAAAATGTTAAACTCTAAAGATGCAGATGTAATTATAAATCAAATTAAAAACAAAACTAATTGAATTTAAATAACATTCTTAATAGGAGGTTTGTATGAACGAGACAGATATGAGTAATATAATGAATCAAATAAATAATATGATTAAAAACAATGAAATTCCTGATGATATAAAAAACATGATAAATACCTTTAGTAACTCTTCTAACAATAGCGATTCTACAAGTAATACTTCTAATTCCAACAATAATCCTAACGAAGAAAATACCTCCTCTACACCTGACATAGATATTAATACTATTTTAAAAATGAAACAGATAATGGATTCAATGAATTCAAATAAAGATGACCCAAGAGCTAATCTTTTAATGTCTTTAAAACCATATTTAAAAGAAAGTAGAAAAGAAAAAGTAGACCAATATGTAAAATTGTTTGGTCTTGGAAAAGCTTTTGAAGTTTTTGGTGCCCTAGGTGGTGAGAATAACAAAAATGTATAATTTTCCGTTTTTTCCACATTTTTACCCAAGACCATACTACAGTTATCCACAAAACGCTAACATGAATATTAACAATGATTTTATTAAAAATAAAAAAAGTAGCCAAAACGCACATGTCCGAAACAAAGTCGAACCTCATAATAACAATAGTCATCATTATAAGAATAGGGAAAGTAATTCACATAACAATATTATTGAAACTAATTTTAATAATGAACTTAATAATGATAATGATGGTGAATTCATCGAAATATTAGGAATAAAACTACATCAAGACGACATTTTGCTAATTTGCTTGATTTTCTTTCTTTACCAAGAGGGCGTAAAAGACGAGTTTTTATTTATTGTGTTGATTTTATTGCTATTGAGTTAATTATATTCTAAAAAATAGGAGTACACTTATAGAATGTACCCCTATCTAATTTTATAATTGCTTATTTATAAGGCTTAAGCATTACCTAATTTGAAATCAGTTCATTTATAGGCTTGAACTTTACCTAATTTGAAAACGTTCTTTTTTAGGTAAGAACTTCCTATTAGTAATCAAATGATTACTCTTATAGTATACTTATTATACTACTTTTTTATTCATTATGTCAATAATATTTTTAAAATTTTACCATTTTTTTCCTACTCCAATATAAGCTCATCTTTGTCATTTATATATGCTGATGTTTTTACTTTACGTATAGTGTCAGTATTTCTCTCTATTTCTTTTACTTTATCTGCAATTCTAATTTGAACCGCTTCTATTTCAGATGCCTCTATTACAGCATCTTTATTACCTTTTGCTCCTGCATGTGCTAGTCCTCTTAAAATTCCAAGTACTACTATATTCTCTCCTGCAATGACCTCTGCTCCAGCATTCACATCACCAATTATCACTAGACTTCCTTCAAATTCAATTCTCTGTCCAGACCTTAAAGAACCTTTATGGAATTTTGTTTCTGAAGTTGCTACTTCTTTATAGAAAGTCTTTTTTATTCCATGTAACCCTAATACTTTAGGACTATCAAAATCAATTTGAACATTCAAAAATTTTTTTATTAGATTTTGAATTTCGTCCATTTCTCTATTTTTTAGGATTTTCCCAGTTATTAGTATTGGTGTTTTGTCGTCTTGGTATAAATTTTTAAGTTCTAGCATTTTCTTTTTTAAATCTGTTACAATCTCTCTCTGCTCTGCATTTTCATCGACTTTAATCACTACCTGATTTCTTTTTATACTAATACTTATACTACCACTATTCATAAAACTTACTCCTTTACTATTTATTATTTACTGTTTTCTATTTTCTTTTTCCAGTTAGTATTTAAAGTATTTTGATTTCTTGTTTTTATCCAGATAATATGTATGTTTTAAATTTTGTTTGAGTGCTTAAGGTGGGGACCGACAAGTTTACAAACTGTTAAACGAAGTTTTTACAGTTTGTACGCAGTTGGGGGCCGAAAACAAACATTTACAACATACATATTATCTGGATTTAATTCAAAACCTTTAAATAATAACTTTTTCAAGCTTACCTTACACTTTCGACGCCCGACTCCGCCGTCTTATCCTCTGTTACTTCTTCTCGATTCATTCCAAAATATTCTTCCATTATAGCTTTTGCCGTTGCTGCAGTATATCCACCAGAACTTGCTTTTTCTATTAACACAACTACTGCTATTTCCGGATTATCATATGGTGCAAATCCTGCAAACCAACCATGTGCCTCTTCTTTTCCGTCAACCATAACTTGTGCTGAACCAGTTTTTCCCGCAATATCCATATCAAAATCTGCAAATGTAGAATAAGCAGTACCTCCAGCTTCGCTAGTAACTCCTCTCATACCTTTTCTAATTGCATCTAAATTTTCTTTTGATATATCAATATCTTCTACATCTGTATCCTCATTTCCTAATTTTTCGTTAACAAATTTATCTATCTCTTCTTGAGTTACTTCTGAGCCATCTGGGTTAATAATAGATTTTACTATGCTTACATCTATTGCTTTTCCTCCATTGGCAATCATGCTTATGTATCTTGCCATTTGTATAGGTGTAAAATTATTAAAAGATTGTCCTATTGCCGCAGATAATGTGTCTGATAAATACCAATCATATCCTTGACTTTTTGCATATTCTGTGCTAGCAACAGTACCACTTGCTTCTCCTTCTAGTTCTATTCCTGTTCTTTTTCCTAATCCAAATTTTTGTGCATATTCTGCTATTTTATCTATTCCTAATCGATATCCCATTTCGTAGAAGAAATAGTTGCAAGAATATTTTATTGCTTGTGTTACATTTAAGTATCCATGTCCTGTTCTATAACTTCTATAATACCAGCAAGCTGGATGATGTCCATATGGATATACCCCGGTATCATTTATTCTTGTTGAAGTTGTTATTTTTCCTTCCGCTAGTGCCGCGGTTGCAACAGCCATTTTAAATGTAGACCCTGGTGGCTGTTCACTTGATATCGCCCTGTTGTTATATCTTCCAGAATCATCATTACTATATTCTTCCGAAAATTTTTCTGGATTATAGTCGGGATAGCTTGCCATCGCAAGAACTTCTCCTGTCTTTACATCCATTACTACTACTGCTCCAGCATCGGCATCATGTTTCTCTCCATATTTTCCCGCAGCTATATCTTTAATATTTTGCTCTAGTGCATCTTCTGCAACTTTTTGTAAGTTTGCATCTATTGTTAATATTACATCAGAACCTGCTACCGCTTCTTCTGATATATATTCGCTAGTTATAGCACCATCGACAGTCATATCAACTTGTTTTACTCCATCTGTGCCTTTTAGATATTCTTCAAACATTTTTTGAATTCCTGTTTTTCCTATAATATCATCATTTCTATATCTATCTTTTCTTGTTTCATACTCTTCTTCACTAATTGCCCCAACATATCCTAGAACATGTGATGCTAAATTTTCTGATGTATATGATACTGTTGGTTCTGTTACCACATTCATTCCTGCCAAACTAGCATTTTGTTCTCTTATTTGAACTGCAGATATGTCACTTATGTTTTTAGCGATTGTTACTGATCTTGTTGAACTGTATCCATTTCTCGTTATTTCATACCTTATAGCCATGATTTTTCTAGCCATTTCTATATCATCTGTTGTTATACTATACTTTTCTTTTAGATGATAAAAAACTTGTTCTGCACTATAGTTTTCATCAATATCATTATTTCTCTTCCAATTTTTTTGTTCTTCCTCCGATTCTTCTTTAAATGCAAATGGATTAACTGTAATCGGTAGATTATCTACAAATTTGTCTTCATTTGTTTCTAATATCTCTATAAATTTTTGTATTGAAGAGTTAAGACTTTCATCATCTACTTTTGTACTATATATTTCCACACTATAACCTGTATCTGTATTAACTAATTCTACTCCAGTTCTATCTTTAATAGAGCCTCTTGCTGCTTTAACAACACTTTCTCTAGTAAGCCTTGAATTTGATGTTTCTCTATATTCAGCACCATGAATAATTTGCAAGTTAAAAAGTTGCATGATTAGGATTATTCCTATTATGTATGTAATTGCAGTCATTATATTATATCTTATTCTCTCACTTGAGCTACTATTTTTCCCCAATGTTTCACCACCTATCTCTAAAGACATTAGTTCATAAATCAAATCATCATTTCACTTTTAAAGTACCTATTAAAAATATCTTGTAAGTATTTTTTTAGTTTTAAAAGTATCTTCTAGTGAATGTCCGGCTTTTTGTACAATTGGATATATTATTATTGTAATTATCAAATTATATATTATCTCTATTAATAGTATTTTTATAAATGCTAATATTTCAAAGTTCATTTCTAACGTCATTACATTAAATATGTAGCAACCTATTTCAAATATAGCTGTGCATCCTGCTATCATAAGCATTATAGTAAGTCTACTTTCCTTTGAAAAGTTTTTATCTAATATTTCTCCAATTAGTCCTACAATTCCAAGCATAATCCCCGAAATTCCTACCTGACGTCCTATAACAAAATCTATGTAAAATCCAAATACTATTCCTAATACAATTCCAATTTTTTTACCTGCAAACAATCCTATTACAAGAATAAATATTACAAACAAATTAGGTTGTACTGTTCCTATGGTAAACCATGTGAAAAAATTGGATTGTAAGAAATATATTACGAAAAATATTAATATTAGTAAAATAATTGCTACTACTTTTCTCAATCTTTCCACCATGCCTTTCTTTATTATTCACTTACACTATTTGTTATTACCAAAACCGTGTTTAATTTTGTAAAATTAACTGCTGTTTCCACTATAGCATATCTATCTGTTATATTGTTTGTATTTACCACTTCACTTATTGTCCCTATATGAATTCCCTTTGGATAGATTCCACCTATTCCAGATGTCTCTACACTATCTCCTTGCAATACTACTGCATCTGTTGGAATAAAAGTAGCTTTTAATGTTGTTTTGTCGTCAAGAGTTCCTTGAACAACTATTGTGTCCTCTGTAGTGCTTATTGTACTTGTAACAGCTGATGCAGTATCTACAATTGTTTGCACCTGGGATGTATTTGAAGAGACTGATACTATATGTCCTACTAGACCATTATCTGCTATAACTGTCATATTCTCTTTAATTCCATCATTTGAACCAACATTTATTATTATTGTGCTACTGTAGTTACTAATATCTCTATTTATTACATCTGCTGGAATTGTGTTATAATCTTTATACTTATCTTTTAAATTCACATATTCTTTTAGAGTTTCGTTTTCTGCTTTTATTATTTCAAGTTCTCTTAAAGATTGTTCTAGTTCACTATTTTTTTGCTTTAGTTCTTCATTTTCTTGTTTCAAACTATCCATATCTGCAAAAAAACTATCATTGCCAGATATTTTATTTTTTAAATAAGTAAATCCATTTTGTATAGGCATGACAAAAACATTGCATATATTTTCTATATATGACATCTGATTTCCATTTGTATTTGTAAATACTACTAATAGTATTAAAATTACAATTGTTATTATAATCCCTATAATTCCTTTTTTCTTGTTCTTGTACATACTTTCTCCCTTATCTATCTTCTTTTTCTCGAATTAATCAAAACTGTTTTTAGTCTTTCTAAATCTTCAAGAGTTTTTCCTGTTCCTTTAACAACACATTCTAAAGGATCTTCTGCTACATAAACAGGCATTTCTGTTCTTTCCGCAATCAACTTGTCTAAATTTTTTATTAATGCTCCTCCTCCTGATAACACAATACCTTTTTCCATAATATCTGATGAAAGCTCTGGTGGTGTTCTTTCTAAGGTTTGTTTAATTATTTCCACTATTTTATCCATAGATTCTTTTATTGCTTCTTCTACTTGTGCTGATGTAATTGTTTCTGTTTGAGGAAGTCCTGTTGTTAAATCTCTACCACTAATTTCCATACTTAGCTCTGTTACTAAAGGCATTGCACATCCAATTTGTTTCTTTATTTGCTCTGCAGTAGTACTTCCTATTGCAAGATTCATCTCTCTTTTCACATAATTTACTATTTCTTCATCCAATTCATCTCCTGCAACTCTTATAGAATTACTTACAACAATCCCTCCTAATGATATAACTGCAACTTCTGTAGTTCCTCCTCCAATATCTACAATTATATTTCCACTAGGCTCTGCAATTTCTAAATTTGCTCCAATTGCTGCTGCCATTGGCTCTTCTATCAAATAAACTTCTTTTGCACCTGCTTGCAATATTGCCTCTTCTACGGCTCTTTCTTCTACCTCAGTTATACCT
This sequence comes from uncultured Clostridium sp., assembly GCA_946578345.1. Lineage (GTDB taxonomy): Bacteria > Bacillota > Clostridia > TANB77 > CAG-508 > CALXVA01. The sequence continues at coordinate 25,369 of CAMOBD010000014.1, read as the reverse complement.
GATGGAACGCCAACAACTACTCTAGGTTTTCCAACATTATATCTCTTAGACACTTTATATATTATATTTTTTAACATTAATTGAGTTGCTGTAAAATCTGCTATCACTCCATCTTTCATAGGTCTTACAGCTTTTATTTGTTCAGGAGTTCTTCCAAGCATTTCCTTTGCTTCATGACCTGTTGCTAATATTCTTTGTGATTTTCTATCTATTGCTACAACAGATGGCTCATTAAGCACAATTCCCTTTCCTTTTATTGTAACTAATATATTTGCTGTTCCTAAATCTATGCCTATATCCTTTGAACCAAAATTAAACATTATTCTTACCTCCAATTAAGCTTTTATGGCTTTTGCCATTTACTATAAATCTCTTAAATCTATTTTGTTATTTTTTAAATAAAATATACTACAATAGTCACAATCACCAATTACAATATGGTCTAATAGTTCAATTCCCATTATGTCTGATGCTTGTACCATTCTTTCTGTAAAATCAAAATCTGATTTGCTTGGGGTTGGGTCCCCACTTGGGTGATTATGTACTAAGATTATCTTTGGTGCTCCTAATTTAATTGCATCTTGTAATACATCTCTAGGTTTTAATATTGCAGAATTTGTTCCTCCAAAACATATATCTACAATTTTTATAATTACATTTTTAGAATTAAGTATTATAGCTTTTACAATTTCTCGTTTTTCAAATTTTAGTTCATCTATTAGTAAATTTGCTATATCATCTGGTGAATTAATTTGTATTTGACTAGTATTAATGGGTCTTGATATTCTTTTAGCTAGCTCACCTAATGCTTTAAGTTGTATAGCTTTTACTTTTCCAATCCCCTTTATACTCATAAATTCTTCTATAGATATATTTTGCAAAAATCTTAAGTTGTTTTCTCCGTTCTTTTCTAATGTTAATATTTTTTGTGCAATACTTACACTACTTTCATCTTTAGTACCACTTTTTATTATTATTGCGATTAATTCAGCATTTGAAAGTGTATGTTCTCCATACATTTCAAGTTTTTCATAGGGTCTTTCAGACATAGGAAGTTCCTTTACCTTCATACATATTTCCTTTCCTTCACCCCTATATATTTTTTAATATAACTACTTTATTCTCAATTTATTTAGACTTTTCTATATATGAATATTGCAAGTATCATTCCAATTATGCTTGCTATATTGATTTTAAACATTAATCCAAATGTTATTGATATAACTTGTAAATCTAATGTTATTGGCTCTGATATTCCAAATGTTTCTCCATATGATAGCCACCATAAGAAATCTACGTGTCCTGCAAGCTCTCCAAGTAATCCTCCTACAACAATTCCACATAAAATAAATAAAATTAATATCCATACATTTTTTTCTCTTGTTGCCATATTTATTATATCCTCCTCTTTTGCATATATTCATCTTTTTAATATTGTACTTAAGTATTATACCTTGTATAACATTTTTTTTCAAGATTTATAGGAAATTTTTTCTATTTATTTTCTTAAATATTTATGTTACAATTAAAGAAAATGTTGAAAATTACTTTAAATTTGAAAAAAAATGTGCTATACTTATTGTTACCTTTTTGGGGAAGGAAAAATATAATATATGGAGAAATATTATAATTGATAATATGTTTTTAATATATTACCAGATTGTGAGGTTTTAATGAAATTCGAAAAACTTAATGAAAATAAAATTAAAATAATTGTTTCTATGAAGGACTTAGAAGATAAAGATATAAGTCTACATGATTTCATGTCTAATTCTATAGAATCACAAGAATTATTTTTAGATTTACTAGAAGAAGCTGAAGAGAAAGTTGGTTTTAAAACTAGTAATTGCAAAATCAGAGTTGAAGCTTTTGCTATGACAGATAAAGATTTTATACTTACTATTACCAAAGTACTGCCAGATATGGCTAAAAAGCAAAGTAATCCAACTTTAAGAAAGAAATTGAAAGTAAAAAGAAAGATTAATAATATTGAATCATCTAAAGATTTAATATATAAATTTAACACATTTGATGATTATTGTAATTTTACTGAATATTTAATTAATAATAACTTGACAGATGCTTCAAAACTTGCCAAATCGATTCAGCTTTATGCATATAATAATTTATATTATTTAGTTTTCCACAATATGAATAATAATTACAATAAGTTATCCACATTTTACACATCAATAACTGAATTTGGCTCATATGTGTTACATCCTGATTTGTTTATACATAAGCTATATGAAACTGGAACTTTATGTGTTAAAAACAATGCATTAAAAAAATCATTTGAATATTTCATAAAAAATAATTAGAGAGGAATATACATTTCCTCTCTACTATTATTTTAATACACATAATTTTGTGGGTTATAAGTTATCCCATTTTTTCTTACTTCTAAATGTAAATGGTTACCTGTTGAATTTCCTGTAGAGCCTACTTTAGCAATTACCGTTCCTTGACTTACTGTTTGCCCTTTTGATACTAATAGTTGGCTACAATGTGCATATACAGTTTGTACACCATTTCCATGTGATATTATAACATAATTTCCAAATCCGTCTCCTGCATTACCTGAATATGTTACTGTTCCTCCTGCTGCTGCTTTTATTGGTGTTCCATATGGTGCAGCTATATCTATACCTGCATGTGTGTGGTCTCTTACGCTATCATTACTTCCATATCTTGATGTTATAATTCCTGAAACTGGATTTATTAAACTCATTCCTAAGCTTACTTTTCCAGATGAAGAGCCTGTGCTATAATTTGATGCTGATGCAGCTGCATAAACTGTTTTTCTAACTACAACTTTTTTCTCATATAACTTTGACACACAAGTTTCAACATCAGTAAAGTCTTTTTCTTCTTTTCCATACTTTTCTAAAATGCCTAAATCATCTTGATTTGCGCTATCTTTTTCTTCTAATTCGTCAATTACTTTTTCTGCATCTTTAAATGTAGCTACATAAAATTTTTCTTTTTTGTCATCTGTTATAGCATAGTATTTATAGTATGGAGTTGCTCCTTCCGTAACCTTTGAATATATTTCATCATCATTAGTACTTACATCTTTTTTTAACAAACATAGCTCATATGTAGGCATTGCATCTATTTGTTTAAATGCTATATTGTTCTCTTCATCTTCTGCTATATATTCATTTATTTTTTCCTGTAATTTGCTTTTATTTGCTGTAAATCCTATAGTTTCTCCATTTAATTTTACTTCATATGTTGGATTATAAAATAAAACTACCAGCCCTATTAATATTACTGCTGATAAAAATATTAAGATTAATAATTTTAATGATTTCCTTGTGGTTATAGCAACCTTCCTTAAAATATTAATTTTTATTCCCTTCCCTTTCTTAAAAAAACAGTCTGAAAAATGCTTTCAAACTTATTTTTATTTGTTACATTTTATATTAAAAAAGGATTTTAAACAATTTCTAAAATCATTTAAAATCCTTTTTTATTTAATTTTTATTTATAAATACTTCTATTATCTCCTATTTTCTCCATTTTTCTCTGCAGCATATTATCATTTTTTATTGTACACTATTTTTTACTTCTTGTATCTCCGTAACTGTTGCTGGTTGTGCAGGTTTATAATAACCTTTTGACTCAGCTGTTTTAAAAAGTTCATATTGAAAACTTTCATCATTGTTTCTTATTTGTTGTAAAGTTTGTCTAAGTTGCATATTCTCTGTTTCTGAAATTGCTGTTTGATATGAACCAAGACTAGCTTTTACACCAGCTAAAATATCATTTACCATTGTTTTTTCGTCCATAATATACCTCCTTAATTATTTAAAAAAGACATTAATTTTTGTTTAGTATTTAAACTATCTTGTGCAGCTTTAGTAAACATCTGCTTAATTTGTGGGTCCACTGCTTGTGATGCATATGTGTTTAATTTTTGATAAGATGTCTCATGAGCGCCTATAAAATGTCTTAGATTTTGTAGTTCTACCTGACTTAAATTTGGCATTTCAAATCATTCCTTTCTATTCATTTATTCTAGATATATTATGTATTCTTTTTCAAAATTTTATACAAAATTTTTTTCGAACAAAGGGGACGGAGCATTTGTTCGAGTTTATCCACATTTTTATCCACATCCTATTCACAATTCATCCACAATTTTATTCTTTTATATTCATGTAATTCAGTTACATTATTCGTTTCCAGTTGTTGATTGTTTTTCCACATACTTTTATATTCTGTGGATAACTTTATTGTCAAAAAGAAACACACCTATTTTTAAATTTTATTAGGTGTGTCCCTCTTGTTCGAAATTTCGAACAAATGCTCCGTCCCCTTTGTTCGAGATTTCAAATTATTTCTAAATTTGCAAACTTTGCCATTAGTCTCTTATGTCCTGCTTTATCAAATGAAATATCTAATTTATAGTCTTCTCCTTCTTCCTCAATTTTATTAATCGTACCTTCACCGAATTTTTTATGATATATACGTTGTCCTTCTTTATATTTTGAGATGTCTGCTCCTTCATTTGCTCTTTTATTATTTAGCGAATTCAAGAAACTTTCTGCACTCTTCCCAAAACCGTTTACTGCTCCGCTTCCAGATATATTTCCAAAACCATTGTTATAACTATAGTTTGCGTCATTGTTTCCATAGCCTTTTGCAGCAACTCCGTATCCATTTCCAAAGCTTGCACTATAGCCATTGTCTATTTTATATGTTTTTACCTTTGAACCTGTACCATATTCCCATTTGTAGCCGCTGTCTTCAAATTCATTTGTATTTGAATTATCTAATTCATCAAATCCGTCCAATAAATCTTGTGGAATTTCATTAACAAATCTAGATATTGCATTATAACTTGTTGAGCCAAATATTGTTCTCTTTTTTGAACATGTAATATACAAATATTGTTTTGCTCTTGTGATTCCTACATAGAATAAACGTCTTTCCTCTTCTAATTCTTTTGGCTCTCCTATTGATTTGTTTCCAGGGAATATTCCTTCTTCCATTCCAACCAAAAATACTACTGGAAATTCAAGTCCTTTAGCACTATGTAAAGTCATAAGTGTAACTGAATCTTCAGACTCTTCCATTCCGTCTATATCACTACTTAATGTAATTCCTTCTAGGAAGTCTCCTAAGGTGTTTTCCGCTTCTTCCTCTTCAAATTCTATTGCAACTGTTAAGAATTCCTCTAAGTTTTGAATTCTAGTCTCTGCCTCTGTTGTGTTTTCTAGCTCTAATGCTTTTACATATCCAGTTTTATTTAAAGTCTCTTTAATTAATTCTGATATGCTAAGCTCTTCTAATTTTCCTCTTAATTCTTCAATTGTTTGTATAAACTCTGCAGCATTTGCTTTTACTCTATTCAAACCATATTCATCAGCATGTTTTATAATGTCAAACATTGAAAGACCTGTTTGTTCTGATATTTCTTGAATATTATCTATACTGGTTTTTCCTATTCCTCTTTTAGGCTCATTTATAACCCTCTTCAATGAAATGTTATCTGAGAAATTGTATATTAATCTCAAGTAAGAGATAATATCCTTAATTTCCTTTCTCTCATAGAATTTAAGCCCACCTACTATTTTATATGGAATTCCTTCTCTCCTTAGAATTTCCTCTATAGCTCTTGATTGAGAGTTCATTCTATACAAAATAGTAAAATCTGAGTATTTAAAATATTCTTCTCTTCTTAAATGATTTATTTCTTCTACAATGTATCTTCCCTCATCATACTCATCATCTGATTTATGAATAATAGGTAATGCACCTTCATCATTTTCTGTCCATAGCTTTTTCTCATATTTATTCTCATTATGCTTAATTACAGCATTTGCCGCTTTCAAGATATTTCCTGTACATCTATAATTTTGCTCTAACTTAATTATTTGAGTTCCTGGAAAATCTTTTTCAAAATTTAGTATATTGCTGATATCTGCTCCTCTAAAACTATATATACCTTGGTCATTATCTCCAACAACTGTAATATTTCCATATTTTGAAGCTAAAATTGTAACCAAAGTAAACTGTGCTTTATTTGTATCTTGATACTCATCAACAAGCACATAATGAAATTTATTTGTATAATACTCAAGTGCATCCTCGTTTTGAGTAAGAATTTTAATTGTAAAATTTATAATATCATCAAAATCTATTGCATTATTCTCTTTAAGTCTTTGTTGATATAACTCATAAATTCTACCAATTACTTCTTTTCTATAATCTCCTGCATATTTTGTTTGATATGCTTTTGGTTCTAACATCTCATTCTTCCCATTGCTTATTTCTGCTAAAACACTTCTGTCCGTAAACATTTTATCATCTATTTTTAATGCCTTCATACATTCTTTTATAAGAGTCCTTTGGTCAGATGTATCAAATATTAAGAAAGAATGGTCAAAACCCAATCTATCAATGTACTTTCTTAGAATTCGTACGCAAATAGAGTGGAATGTACCAATCCACATATCTTTTGAAGCTTCTCCTACAAGCTTTTCAACCCTTTCTTTCATCTCATTTGCAGCTTTATTTGTAAATGTTATAGCCAATATATTCCATGGCTTAACATTCTTTTCAGTCATCAAATATGCTATTTTGTGTGTTAAAACCTTTGTTTTTCCGCTTCCTGCACCTGCTATAACCAAACATGGACCTTCAGTTGCAAGTACCGCTTCTTTTTGCTTATCATTTAATCCTTCTATTAAATCCTGCATTGTGTTTCTCCTTTTTTTGATAAATTAGGGACAGTCCCTAATTTATCATTTTTATTTTTTACCTAGTTATTATACAATAAAACAAACCAATTCTCAATACCCATTGGTTTGTTTTTTGAGGATTTACTTAATTCTTTTACATTTTTCTATTTCATTAATATAATATTCAAATATATCAATATCCTTGTCTCCAAATTGCCTTATATAATCATTTCTACAATTTTCTTTATACCATTCTAATTTGTTTTGAATTTTATTTTTTACTTTTTTTATACTTATATTTGAATATTTTTCTACTTTCAATGTTATTGGTATAATATCATTACCGCAAATACAAATGTCATAATTTGTATAATCTTTATAACCAAATTTACTTTCTTTAGTTTCTAATTTTTCTTTGTAAGATATATATAAATAATCATCCTTAAATAGGTGATTAATTTTCATTGCACTATAATCTATGTCTACGACTCCAGAGGTTTTTACATATCCTGTCATATACCATATAGCTCTACTCCTAAACTCAATATATTCTTCTGGTAAATCCTCTTTTTTTATCTTAGTTGGATAAATACCTAAAGAATAAAGATACTCATTATCTTGATTTAATACCTCTCTTAGATTTTTTCCAAATTTTCCTTTAGTATAAAAGTATGCATTTATTTTCTTCATTTTATGTCCTCCATGTATTTACTACAATAATAAATTAAACTATATTCTCTCTAGTTATTATCCAATAATCGTAATTACAACAGATTTCTTCAATTTACTCTTTAAAGCATTAACTATATTAGTTCTAAAACAATAAAATAACTCACTATAGCATTCCATAATTATTTTTCCATCGTTTATAAAATCTATTACATCTGCAAATCCTGTATGATCACCTAAAAGATAAGAAATATCATTACAGATAAAATAACCTTTCATATACTGAAAACCTAATATTTTGTCTTTTGCAATTTCCATTATTTCATCATGATTTTTTCCTTCTATTTCATTTATTGCTTTACAATTAAATTCTTTTATATATCCAGTCATGGTATTACCAATTTCTTTCATTAAATTTGCAACTTCTTTTTCAAAAATTTCATGTTTTAAATCTAATACAAAATATTTCTCCGATTGCATTATATTATAAAATGACAAATCAAAATTCTTATCCAATATCTCAAGCATATTGTCAATTTTTTCTTCAGTACTTTTTTTAGTAATATAAATTGTTTTCGCTAACCCCAATGATAAATATGTTCCCATAATAAATACCTCCTAAATATTAATATAGCTTATAATATAACAAATATGTGAGCAATAGCTGTTGTTTATTTCGTAGTACATGTTTATTTATAAGTACTTTTGATTTTACAATATTTAAACTATGCTGTCAATATTATTTCAAAAAAGTTCCTATGGATTCCATATCCTTAATTTTATTTATCAGCAAAATATTATGCGACTAAGTCAATTTTGCAGACAGTGTCTGCAAAATTTCAATTAATAATAAATTTTCACCCTACAAATCTAGTTAAAATGAGATTTATAGGGTGCTAGTTAACTTTCATTTTTTATTTTTATTATTTTTTCAATGCTGTTTTTTAGTCCTTATACAAAATACTTATGCCATCTTCAAACTCTTCCAAACTAAAGCCCTCGCTTATCAATTTTTGTATAAATTCCTCATCATCTTGTATAACATAAACAACATCATCACTTATTATATCATTATAAAAAATATATCTATCTACGGCATACACCAATGATTCTCCTATTACTGCTTTTTCATTAAATTCTATAGGTGTCATTTGTTTTGCAATTATTACATATATGTATGGTTGGGTCACTCTCAATCTTGGATTTATTAATTTACCATCAAATTTATCATTTGATTCTATGTATTTCACAACTTCTATTGCACTTTTATTAAATCCAACAACTGATTCCTGCTTTCCATATATTCCAAAATATTGATATAAGAACATTACATAAAAGACAAGATACAAAGTTATAATTATACCTAATACATATTTTCTATTTTCTGATACATATAGTATTCCTAATGCTGTATAGTAAATTACTGAAATATAAATTGCATTTATTCTATTTATTCCTGGAACTATCAGTATTCCACATATAAATACGGCTATAAAATTAATTAACATCACTATATCTAGCCCAAATTTCTTTTGTTTAAAATCTTGACATACATTTTTTATAGACTTATAAAATCCAAATATAGCAAACGGAATGCTTATATAATATAGTGTTCCTGTTGTTGGAAATGCATTGTAATTGTTCATGTCAAATGCAAATATACACTTAAACATATTAATAAAGTTTTGAAGTATGTTATTGAAGTTTACTTCTCCTATTCTGAATGTCCACATTTTTAAGATTGACATGTATGGAGTTTTTATTTCTTGTAACACGCCCATGTTTACCAGCATATATAGTATAAGTGGTGTTGCAATTATAGCTAATGGAATGCCAAATACTATAATATCAGAAACCTTTATTTTCTTAATGTAAAGCATATATCCTAATAGTAGTAGCAAAATAATTGGAATTGCTATATAGGTTAACGCATATGTGTACAGAGATATGCCAAACAAAACTCCAGCTACAAAATAAAGTATTTTGTTTTTTGCTTTTATTAATGTATATATAGACATTAATAGCATTGATGACATCAGATTACAATCCAATGCCCATCTTGATTGCATAAAATGCCATGGTGCTATAACAATCAAAAATTCTACTAATATAGCTAATTTCTTATTTTTGAAATCTTTCGTAATTAGAAAACCAAACACAATGAACAGTATTGAGAATATTAGTGCTGGAATTCTAGCTACTGTAAGGCTAACGCCAAATATTTTAAATAGTATTGCTGTAATATATGTATATAATGCACTTTGGCCTCCACCAAAATTAATCATATATACAGGATAGCTATTATTAAATCTGTCAGTTCCATACTCTTCAATGCAATAAGCATCATATATTATTCCTGCTTCGTCTACATTTAATCCTATTGGCAATTCACCAAATTTTATTACTCTAGTTATTATGCCTACTAATAAAATAGCAATTAAAATAATATAGTATATATTTTCTTTGGTTAGTTTCTTCATCTTTTTCTCCCTTTTACTTTTTGCTTGTGATTATTCTACTATACTTATTTCAAAAAAGCAATAAGAGATTTTTTGTATCTTATATATTCATTGCAAAAACGCCTATAATAAAACCTAGTATATTTCCTATTGCAGATATTCTTCCATGATACAATTTGTTATATTCTGGTGTGAGTTCTCCAGAAACGATATAAATCATTGCACCTGCGGAAAACGCTAAGCATAAAGCTATAATTTCTTGTGATATTCCTCCAACAATACTCCCAAAGAAAGCTCCTATTCCTGTTGTGACTCCAGATAGTACAACATAATATATAACTTTCGATGGCTTAATTCCACCATTTTTCATAGGTACTGCCATTGATATACCGTTCGGGAATATCATGAAAGCAGATCGCTATTGCAAGAGATAATCCTAATTTTAGTGATGCTTCAAAACCTGAGCCTATCGCTAAACCTTCTGGGAAATTGTGTATTGCAAGTCCTATACTTACTATAATGCCAGTTTTTAGTAGATTATTCTTTTCAATCTGGCTTTTATTTTCCTTTTTTAGCATTTTATTATTTCTATTGTTAGTTAAATTGTTGTCATCTTTAAGTTTATTTTTTATTAAATTTGCTTTATATAAATTATTTGCAGTTTTAGTACTTTTATTAAACTTCTTATCCACAAGCAAGTCACATATTATCATCATTATTATTCCTACTATTATTCCGAGCAGTACTACTGGCAAGCTTGCTATTTCTAATGCTTCTGGTATTAACTCAAAACAAATAATTGCTGTCATAAGTCCGAGATGCAAAAGAAAGTACAAAACTCAAAAATTTATTTGATGTTCTATTTAGCTTTACTCCAATTATTCCTCCAAGAGTAGTTCCAAATGTACCAAAAAATAGACCTATTAAAGTTGTTTTTATAATAGCTTCCAAAACATATTCTCCTTTTATTTTTATTCACTATTATATTTATTTTAATAGGTCTATTTTTATTCTTTTTAATGGTAGTTTCTTGTACTACTTAAACAAACAGTGGGGGTCTGTCCCCAATTGCTTGTTACTCTTCATCACCTTTTAACTTCTCTGCTCTATCTGCTGCAATTAAGTTGTCTATCATTTCATCCAAATTTCCATTTAGAAAATCATCCATTTGATATATAGAAAGTCCAATTCTATGGTCTGTAATACGTCCTTGAGGATAGTTGTATGTCCTTATCTTCTCACTTCTATCTCCACTACCTACTTGTGATTTTCTTGCATTTCTTACTTCGCTATCTTGTTTTTGTTTTTCTATGTCATATAGTTTTGTTTTAAGCATCTTCATTGCGTTGTCTTTATTTTGAAATTGTGAACGCTCTGTTTGACATTCTACTACTATTCCAGTTGGTTCATGTATAAGCCTTACAGCTGATGATGTTTTATTAATATGTTGCCCTCCTGCACCAGAAGACCTAAACACTTCCATCTTTATATCTGATGGATTTATTTCTATTTCTACATCTTCTACTACTGGAAGCACTGCAACAGTTGCTGTAGATGTATGTATTCTTCCACTCGCTTCTGTGTCTGGCACTCTTTGTACTCTGTGAACACCACTTTCGAATTTTAATCTACTATATGCTCCTTTTCCTGTAATCATGAAAGATATTTCTTTATATCCACCAAGTCCAGTTTCATTTTCATTTAATATTTCTAACTTCCAGTGTTTTTTCTCTGCATACATAGAGTACATTCTAAACAATGTTCCTGCAAATAACGCTGCCTCTTCTCCTCCTGCACCAGCTCTTATTTCACATATTACGTTTTTGTCATCATCTTTATCTTTAGGAATTAAAAGTATTTTTATTTCTTCTTCTATTTGTGGAAGTTTTTCTTTTGCTTCCATCATTTCCATTTCTGCTAAATCTTTTAACTCTTTATCAGTACTTGAGTCATCAACCATTTCTTTTGCATCATCATATTGTTTTTGTACTTTTTTATATTCTCTATATTTTTCTACTATAGGCTCCATTTCTGCATGTTCTTTCATGAGTTCTCTCCACTCATTTTGATTTGCTATAACATTTGGATCACTAATTTTTACAGTTAATTCTTCAAATCTCTTCTCAATTGCGTCTAACTTTTCAAACATAAATATTCTCCTTACAATTTATTTAACATTACTATTATACAGCATTTTTTATGCGTTTTCAACTAATTTTCAAGTTATTTATATATTACTTACGCTATTATTTTTTCTTACCCAGGTAAAATGTATTCAACTAGTATCAAATAATTATTATCATTTATATGCAGAATTATAGTTGAATTATAATTCTGCATAAGTTTTATTTCATATAATTATGATCAAACAGATCCATCCCCAAGCATCCTAAAGCTCAACCCAGTTATATTCCAGACCTAATTTATCAAGAGTATTTTTTTCTCTTTTTGTGCATGTAAAAATTATAACTTGATGTTCTTTCATGTTATCACTCAAAAATTTTAAAATATTCTCTAGCCTTCCATCATCATAATACGCAAAAGCCTCGTCCAACATAATTGGCATTTTTTCACTAGACATATCATCTATCATAGATAGTCTTAGTGATAAATATAATTGGTCTATTGTACCAACACTCAAAAGTTCTGCTGGTATATATTCGCCATACTCATTTTCTACGATTAAACCTTTTTCATCATTAATACCAACTTTTGTATATTTACCTTCAGATATTTTTGAAATATTATATGATAAATTTTGTGTGAATTTTGGTGTAATATTATTTTTCATATTTTCATATGCTTTAGTTAATATTTCTTTTGTTAAATTAATAGCACTATTTCTTTTCTCTAATTCATGTAATCTTTCTTCTAGTTCATCATATTCCTCTTTTAGGCTTACCATTTCTTCTAATTTTTTAGATATGCTTTCTTCTTGTATGCTTATAGCTTGCAATTCCAATTTGTTTTTATTTAATTCGTCTTGTTTTTTACTAATTAAATAATTAATATTATTATTCTCTATTTCTTCAAGATATTTATTTACATCTAATTTATTTTTAAAATCTTGTTTTATTTTTTCCAATTCTATTTCTATTTTATTATCTAATTCTATTTGTTCATTTTCAATTTCTTTTTCTTGTTTATTTTTTTCTTCTTCTAATAATTCAATTTGTTTATCTATTAAATTAATTTCATAATTTAATTTATCATTTTCTGAATTAATTTCTTCTTGTATTTTTTCATTTTCTAAATTTATTTTTTTATTTATTTTTTTTATTTTATTTTTTTCTAAAATAAATATTAAAATTAAATAAATTGGAATAATTAAATAATTAAAAATATTTATTAAATTATTTTTTAAATAATTATTATTTAAAATAAAAATTAAAATATTAATTATTAAAATAAAAAATAAAATTAAAATATATTTTTTTATATTTGTTTTTTTATTTAATTTATTTTTTGTATTTTTATTTTTTTCCGAATTATTATTTAAATTATTTTTAATTAAATTATTTATTTCATAATTATTCTCTTCTATTTTTTTATTTAATTTATTTTTTTCTGAATTTAATTCATTAATTTTTTCATTTTTTTCATTTTTATAATTATTTTTTATTTTTATTTTTTCCTCTTCGTTTTGTTTACGTAACATTATTATGCTTAGTTGTTTATAAAGCACTAACTCTTGTTCTAATCTACTAATTATTTCCAGTATATCCTTCTTTTTGTCTTCATTAACATTTTTGTCTTTTTGATATTGATACAACTCCTTTAAGACAAAATCGATATTTTTCATTCGGTCCCTTACAATATTGATTGGTCTACCTTGTGACCTGTCACTACCTACCTCTTCTATCTGCATCTTGTTCAACTTGTCCATAACCTTCTTATATGACAAATTGTCATCTCCTGTTCCCGCAAGGTTTGCAAGCTTTTGCACCAATATACTTTGATCTTGCTTATCTAGCTTTACCTCTTCTTGCATAGCAACAACAGTAGAAGTAAACATGCTTTCATCTACATTGGTTTGGTCATAAAAAAATTGAACTCCATCCTTTTTGACAATATTAAACTCTTTTGAAATATCCTCAAAATCCTTATCAAAAACCTTTGGATTTTTCTTATTAAAGTCTCTATAGATTTCAAATTCATCTCCATTGTCCAATTCGTATTTTAGTTTACCAGAATAATCTTCTTTGCCCCATGGTTTATATTTTTCATAATCAGAAATATTTTTCCCATTTTTATTTTTAGAAATTCCATAAAAAATATTTTTTATATAATTTAATAAAGTAGATTTTCCACTTTCATTTTTTCCATAAATAATATTTATTTTATTTTCTAAATTAATTTCTTTATTTTCTAAATTTCCATAATTATTTATTTTTATATTTTTTATTTTCAAAATAATTTTCTCCTTTTTTATTTAATTACATTTAACCCAATTTCCAAAACTTCATTTAATAATTCTTTATCATAATTATTTTTATTTAATTCTTCTAATATTTCTTTAACAAATAATCCTTTTAAATTATTATTTTTAGAAATTTCTTCTAAATTAATTTTTAATTTTGTATTATTTTTTATTTTTATAATATTTTCATTTGAAATAAATTTAAATAAATTATATATATTTATTTCAAAATTTTTGTCTCCAATTAAAATTAATTTATAAAAAACATTTTTTTCTAAATTTATTCCATTTATTTTTTCTATCAATTCTTCTACAGAATTTAAATTACTAATATCTAATTCTAATTCTTTGAATTCTTTATTATCAATCGGCAAAAATTCTAAATTTACTTTTTCTTTATCTATATCTCCTAAGATTACACCATGTTTTCCTAATTCATCAAATCCCATAGATATAGTAGAGCCTGGATATATTATTCTTTGATTCTCTTCATTATTATAATCTAATTTATGTATATGTCCTAAAGCAACATAGTCAAATCCAATTTCTTTTAATCTGTTTTTATTCAAAGGATTATATTCCATATCTTCAATTGTTCCACCATTAAGACTTCCATGTGTAATTAATATATTTATTTTTTCTCTATTTCTAATTGTAAAATCTTCTAATTCTGAATCTCTTTTATAGAAATCATCAAATCCATATCCATATATATCACAATCTTCATTTTCTATTAATTCAATTTTTTCTCCAAAAATATGTACATTATCATTCCAATTAAATGTTTTGTACATAGAACCATTAATATATGGGTCGTGATTTCCTGGTGTAATATATATTTTTGTATTAGGAATTTCTTTAAATAAATTATTAATATATTCTATAGTGGTTTGTCGAATATATTCATGCTCATATAAATCTCCTGCAATGAATAAATATTCTATTTTATTTTCTTTTATATATTCTACTACTTTTTTTAGAGCTTCTCGTTGTTCTAATCTACGTTTTTCACCTAATTTGTTCCTATTATTTAATACAGTGAATGGTATATCAAAATGCATATCTGCCATATGTATAAATTTCAATTTCATCTATCCTTTCTTTTGAGAATTTAGGGACAGGTCTCAAATTCCACAAAAGTAGAAAATTGAGACAGGTCTTATTCTCTCATCTTTATAATTTATTACATAATTTTATACTACGGAATTATAGAAGTCAAGACTTTTTTGTAAACATTTGTTTTCACTGTTGCTCATAATCGTTACTTTTTGCTTTATGTATTGCAAAAGAAGGGTGTCCCAAAGTGTCAAAAAAAATTGACAAAAAGGTGTGTCCCCTTTGTCAATTTTCATCCTCATCAAATGCTCCAAATAATTCATCAAATTTTGCTTCTAACTCTTTTTGAACATCCACAGACATTATATCATCTTCACTTCTCTTAGTTTCGTCATCTTGTGGTAGCATTGGAGCTTCAATATTTTGGTTATTTATATTTGAACTATTACCCATATTTCCATTTATATCTTGAGATTGATTGTTTCTAACATTATCATTTAGTACGTTATCATTCTCATTGCTTTGTACTGGCTCATCATCAAACAAATCATCTAATGACTCTACTTTTAAGTCCTTTGGCTTTTCTTCTTGGTCTTCAACATATGGATTATATGGATTGAATTTTCTCCATTTTCCTCTATCCCCAACATTGAATTCCAAGTGGTTTAGTGTTACTTCTGCTAATTTCCTTGCCATAGGTGTTTCAAAATAGTAATATTTTTCATCTTTTACTGGTTTTATACCTTTTTCGTAGATTATACATAAGTCATTATCCATTCTTCTTAATTCATCAGGTGTCATGAGCGCTCTTGCCATTACTTGGTCTGAGTCACTGTATCCTTGTCTATGGAATTGCTTATCTCTGTTTACTGATAAACTTTCTCTTGTTATAGTTTTTTCTCCTAGTGCCTTTGAGAAATATTCTACTGTTTTATATGAGTTACTTCCTAAGAATACGTGTGTATCGCAGTTACCCATAATGGTTTCATATGATTTCTCATATACTGCTTCTAACTGGTCTAAGTTTTGAAGTATAACACTGAATGATATTCCTCTACTTCTTGATGTTGATATTTTTTTGTCAAAGTCTGGTATTTGTCCAATATTTGCAAACTCATCTAGTATAAAGTATGTTGGCATTCTTAATCTTCCACCATTTTTATCTGCAAAATCATATAATTGTTGTATCATCTGTGAGAAGAATATTGTTAGCAAGAAATCATATGCTTTATGTGTATCTGATGAAATAACATATACAGCTGTTTTTCTTGAGCCTATTTCATCAAAATCAATTGTATCTGTTGATGTTACTTCTGCAATTTCTTTTGAGTCAAATTTACCAAGCTTTGATTGTAATGAACTTAGTATTGACCCATATGTTTTCTCTGGTGCTATCTCTATTGATTTATAGTTCATTCTAGCTGGATGGTCATATGGAAGTTGATTCATTAATTCTGTAAGTAAGTTACTTCCGCCGTTAGCATTTGCTGCTCTAACTAGTTCTGAACAACTTGCTAAGTTTTGCTCTTCCTCTGGTCTTGTTGCCATTAGGTAATATATAAGTGCTTTTAATAGCATCTCTGCCATATCATCCCAATATGGATCACTTCCAGATTCTGTTTTTTGTCCTTTTACAATTGTATTTGCTATAACGTCAACATCTATTTCACTACGTATATGTAATAATGGGTTATATCCATCACTATTAGCTGGGTTTACCAAATTTAAAACTTTTATATCATAACCATTTTTCTTTAAATACCCTGCTGTTTTGTCATATAGTTCTCCTTTTGGGTCTGTAAATACATAAGAGCCTAACATTTGGAATGCATTTGGTATTGAATATGATGCAGATTTACCAGAACCTGAACCGTCCAACTACCAATACATTGACGTTTCCTCTTTTGTCTACTGGCAAGTAGTTATGTTTTGAAAGTATTATTCCTTTATTTCTACTAAGTATTCTATATTGCTCTCCATTTTCGCTCCAATCACTTGAGCCATGCTCTATATCTGTGAATTCGTGTTTTGGTCTTGATTTAAATAGGCCTATAAAAGCAAAAATTGCAAATATTATTGTAAAATATAAAAGTGTTTTTCCAAAATATCCTATATATGCTGCTCCAAATACTCTAGTTATTGAGCTAAAGCTTACTATCTCTGTAAATACATTCTCTAAGAATATTGTAAAATTAAAGTTTCCACCTTGACTTGCAAGTCCAATTGAGTACCCTATAGGCGCAACAAGTACTATAGTTAAAATTAACCATAGTACACAAATCAAGATTATACTTTTTTTATTATCTTTTAAGGTTTTACTAACTTTGTAGTTCATACACACTTCACCTTCGCTTTAGTTTTATTTGTATCTATTATTAAATTATCTACCAATGCCTTTTCTTTGCTCTTTATCCATATAATCTCTGTATGCATTTCCATCTAATTTACCTATTACTCTACCTTGGTCATCATACAAAATATTATCTGCACCTACTCTAGATTTTCCTTCTAACATAATATCCATAAAGTCTTTGTCAGTTACGCCTTCCACTTCTATTCCTTTTTGCGGTGGAATTTCCACACCTCTTTCTGTTGCTTTGAATTCAGCTGCTGTATTACGGATTTTTGAATGTCCACTTGTACTATTCATTACTTGTCCCCTTTCTAAATATCATTTTTGCTATCTCTTATTTCAAAAGCAAAATATGATTTATATGGTTTTAGTTTGCATTTTCCTCTAACTTCATTAGTATCTTTATCAAAGTAAAGTACTGGCTTTACCTCTTCTGTTGTTTCTGGGTCAATAATTGATATTGGTCTTTTCAAATTAGGTGTATATTTAAACTCTTTAAAAACTGTTTCTTGCTCAGAATAAAGAGTATCAAACTTTATTGATGATGGTTTTTTAGATATTCTAACTCTATCTTCCATCAATATTCCCATATTTACTACTACTCTATCTTTTCCAAAAGATAGAATAACTAAGTCTTCCTCTGGTTTTGGTTCGTCAACAAAAAAAGTTTTTTTCTTTGCATCTCCTCTTATTTCTTCTGTATAATGTAATCTTTCTATTGTATATTTAGGTGATTCTTTTAAATATTCTTTTTCTGTTTCATTTACTCTATATATTACTGTGTTTACTCCTTGTGGATCTGTTATACTAAAGTGTTTACCTTGTACAATCTCCATACACATCTACCCTCTTTCTATGAATCTTCGTTGCCATAGTTTGTCTTTTGTTAGAATCACTATACTTTATTATACAGTATTTTTTAGCACAAGTCAACATTTTTTCTAAATTATGTTAACATTTGTGATTCCTTAAACAAGCTATCAACTACTGTTACATATTTTTTTAGTTAGTTCTAGGATTGAACTTTGATATTTGATTTAGTTTTACAAAAAATTTCATTTCTTCTTTTGTTGGTACTTTTGGTATCATTATTTTTACATCTGCAATAAGCTCTCCTCTTCCACCTTTTCCGTCTTTATATCCTTTTCCCTGGATTTTAACTTTTTCACCACTTTCAATTCCTTGTGGTATATGTAAAAAGATGGTTTCACCTATTGTATCTATTGATACCTTAGTTCCAAGAACTGCCTCCCATGGGGTGATACATAAATCTGTATATAAGTCTATTCCTCGTAATGCAAATTTCTTATCATCTTTGATATTTATCCTAATAAGTAAATCTCCATTTTTTCCTCCGTTTTCACCCTTCTTTCCTTGCCCTATTAATCTTACTTTTTCACCATTTCGAATTCCTGCTGGTATTTTAACAGAAAATGTCTTCATCTTTCCATTTTGAGCTCTCAAAGAGATTTTTTTAGTTTGTCCGTAAAATGCATCTTCTATTGACACATCTATTTCTGTTTCTATATTTTCTCCTTTAATAGGTAATTTTTGTTTTTTCTCTGTTTCTTTTTTTGCTTTGTTTAATTGTTCTCCAAAAAACATATTAAAGAAATTGCTAAATATAGACCCCTCTTCTCTTTTACTCTCTTCAAATTTCTTTTTCTTTCCAACATTTGAATTCCACATTCTGTCATATTTTCGTCTTGAGGCTGGTGTCGATAGGACTTTATATGCTTCATTTATATCTTTAAATCTATCTTCTGAAAATCCATTTTCAGAGTTTATGTCTGGGTGATATTTTTTGGCTTGTTCTCTATATGCTGTTTTTATTTCTTCTGGTGTTGTTCTGCTATTTTCTAAGCCCAATATTTTATAATAGTCTTTGAATATCATAAGCCTCCCCCCTTTAAAGCATCATTATTATATCATACTTTTTGGGAGAAATAAAGAGAAAAATGCGAAATAATCTTATTTCTGGTCAAAATGCTGTCTGTATGTATTAATTTGCCCTTTTTGATTGTATATACTAGAGAGGCATCTATTTCATATAACAATGCTGCATCTAAATTCTCTACTGCCAATCTTCTACCTTCTTGCAGTCTTTGTCGATGCGCCTCATCATCATATGTTCTACCATCTTCTACTTTATCTGCTACCATAAGCACTTTTGCTAATGTATCCATATTTTCATTACCTGTTGCATGATATTTTATTGCATCTTGCATATCTTGTGTAAAACCATATCTTCTTTTACAAATGTCTGCTCCTATTTTTGTATGTAATAAACCTGTGTTTTGCCTTTCTACATCATCTACGAATATTCCATGTTCACTGCAATATTTAAGTTTGTCATCACTTGAAAGTTCTTTTCCTATATCATGTGCCAAACCCACAAGTTTTGCTTTGTTTACATCTACACCATGTATCTTTGCTAGTTCTTCTGCCTTTTTCATCACTCCAACTGAATGATTATATCTTTTCTCCGATAATTCTTTTTTTATATCTTCATTAATCTTATTTAGTAGCTCTTCTACTTTTACATTATCTTCAAACATTTTTCATACCTCCTTTTGTCGCTTTAGGGACAGGTCTTCTCGCGACATTTTTTGTTTTAGAAGCATATCAAGTTATGTCTCTAAAACGAAATATTTCTCTGTTTACAGACCTGTCCCCATTTTCCACTTTTGTGGAATTTGCGACCTGTCCCCATTTTTTCATAAATGGGAATTTGGGGACTGTCCCTAATTTCTCACTTTCTCAAAAATCTCTTGAAACTTCATTCCATTAGATGCTTTAATAAGTATAGCATCTCCTTCTTTGGCAATTTTTTCTATTAGACTTACCGCTTCGTCATTATTGCTAAATTCATATATATTACTTTGCTCAATTCCACATTCTTTTGCTTTTCCTGCAATGTCTTTTGCCGCTTCTCCAACAGTAATAAGAATATCTATTTTATTCTTTCCTACTTCTTCTCCAACTTTTTCATGTAACGTCTTTGAAAATTCTCCTAGTTCAAGCATATCACCTAAAACAGCAATCTTTCTATTTGCATTAATTTTTCCTAAGTACTCCATGGCAGCTTTCATAGAATCATAATTTGCATTATAGCAATCATTTATTATAGTTATACCCTTATTATTTTTTTCTACTTGCATTCTTCTTTTTGTAAGCTCAAAATTTGCAATTCCATCTAAAATATCATTCATTTCTATTCCGAATAATCTTCCGATTGCTATTGCACATAAACTATTTAATACAAAATGATTTCCACCAACAGTTACATTTACATTGTATGTTTTTCCATCTATGTCAATCTTATATGTACTTCCATTTTCTGATGAAACAATATCATATGGCATAATATCACTTTTGTTTTCAATTCCAAATGTTATTACTTTGAATTTTTTATTAGTATTTTCCTCATTCCACTTGTGTAGCATGTCATTATCATTGTTTATTACTAGAGTTCCACCGTCTTGTAATCCCTCTAATATTTCTAGTTTAGCTTTTAATATATTTTCTCTTGAGCCTAAATTTCCTATATGTGCAGTACCTACATTTGTTATAACAGCAACTGTAGGTTTTGCAACCTTTGTAAGATTGCTTATTTCTCCTAATGAGCTCATTCCCATTTCAACTACCATTGCATTATTATCCTCTTTAAGTCTCAATACCGTAAGAGGTAAACCAACTTGACTATTATAATTTCCCAATGTTTTTAGCACATTAAACTTTTTAGCCATTACACTAGCAATTATATCTTTCGTGCTAGTTTTTCCAACACTACCAGTTATTCCAACTACTGGAATATCATATAGACTTCTTTTATAATCAGCTATTTGTTGTATTGCTTCTTTTGTATCTTTAACTAAAATTATTGTTCTTTCTGGATATTTTTCTTGTACCTCATCTAGATTTAACTTTTCGCTAACACTATCCTTTTGCAAAATGCATACTTTTGCACCATTTTCTAAAGCATTCTCATAAAACAAACTACCGTCGTTGTGCTCTCCTTTAAATCCTATGTATACATATCCTTCTTTTACTTCTCTTGTATCATTAATGAAATTATCTAAAACTTCATTTTCATTTCCACATAACAATTCTCCATTACAAATTCTTACTACATCTCTTGCATATATTTCTTTCATTTATATCTCATTCCTTCCTTGAAGCACAAACATAGTTGGTAAAGATTTGTGCCTCTCCTTTCTTTGTTTATTATATATTATTTTGCTTTTGATATTATATTCCATTATGGTGTTTTTTACAAGTCAAATATGACAAAGAAAAAGAGAATTAGCAATTAACACTAAATCTCTTTCTAAATTAATTTAATTAGTTTTCTGTTAAAAATATTTCACTTTTAATTTTTAGCTGTGTCCCAAAACGAAATTTTTTTCGCTCGCAGACCTGTCCCTCCTGTGAAAATGTCACAAAATGGCCTGTCCCTTTTGTGACAGATTAATGTGTTAACGTGCCATTTGGTGTGTTTGTTATTATTAGAATATCCTCTTCTTTTCCTGTTTCTGCATTTACATATACTATAAAGTCCAATCCTTCTACATTTCCTTCAAATTCCCAGCAAAGTACTTCTGTTTTCCACTCTGTTGGTATCATTGCTAGTTCTTCGCTTTCTATGGTCAAATCATCATTCAAACTTTCTTTTGCCTCTTCTACTGTAACTTTTGGCTCTTTCAAATCTCTTTCCTTATGTGAGTTTAAGTATCCTGTTGTTTCTATTCCAAGTATCTCCCCATTATCTAATGCTACTTTTACTTTTATTAAGTCTGCATACATGATAACATCATCTTGCTGATATGCATAATTTATCGTTACTATTCCACTTTGTTTCAAATAGTACGTTTCTCTCATGTTTTTAAATCCTCTTGCTTCCAAATACTCTTTTGCTTTTTTATCCGCTTCTTCTTGTGAAATCACTTCTGCTGTAACATCTCTATTTTTATTCATATATATTACATGTCCACCTTTTTCTGAGATAGATACTGTAGCAGTACTATCGTCATTAAAACTTATTCCAAAGTCGTATGATGTTATATCTCCTTCACTTTTTCCATATGATGTTACTTCTTTTATACTATTGCTATCAAATAATTCAGTCGCTTTATTTTTTGCTGTTTCTTCGTCTATGTTATCTCCTGTTAATCCTACTTTTTCTGCAGTTGTTATATGCTCTGAAAATGCTCCGTCATAGATTAACCCTGAATACTCATGAAATGTTTGCTCTAGATTATCAAAACTATCCTGAGATATATTACTTACTTGTTGTGCAAATGCTACAGTTCCTTCATCTGTAAGTTCTCCCCAGCTAATTCTTCCATCATTAATATCTGCAGATAACTGATTTAAAGTGTTCTCTAGTTCCACACTATATTGGTGTAACTGTGTTAAATTATCCATATCTTCATCTGACAACTCTTCCTCTTTTAAGTTCTTTGTATATAGCGAATAACTATAGTCACTTACTTGGTTTAAAAACTTAGCTGTGTTCTCTAGTTCATGACTATCTATTGGTAACTGTGCTAAGTATGCCTGTGCTAGATTTGCCTCTCTCCATACATTTGTTAGACTTTCAGCACTGCTTGCTGGTGAATTTGTTATTAACGACTTTGCTAAGTACACCTCTACATTTTGTACATAATCCACAACCTCATAAAACGCCATATTATATGCATTTTCAGAGGCTTGTCTGTATTCCCTTTGTTTTTTATATGTGTATAGTCCTAAAATAACTATTATAGAAAATAGCACAACAATTATGCTGAGCATATGTCTATCCTTAAGTCTATTTTTCCAATCAATTAATTTGTTCTTAATCTTTCCCACAAAATCAATCCTTCCTTTTTAAATTAACATTGACTTGTTACTATTCGCAGCTTTATTTTTGCAAACAAAGTATGTTTGCTTTTTATTCTAGGCCTTGAATCGTAACATTGCCATTTTTCTTTTCTCATATTTTGTGTAAATTTTGTTAAAATATTCTTAATTTTTAGACTTTTTAGAATTTTTATGTTAAAATGTTTTTAAATTAAAAACATAAAGGGGAAATTATGAAAAAAATACTAATTTTTTATGCTGCTTATGGTGGTGGACATTACTCTGCAGCAAAATCAATAAAAAAATATTTAGATGACAATTTCGAAGTAGAAACTGATATTGTGAATTGTATTGAATACATAAATAAAGTGCTAAATAAGATTACTACAGGAGCATATAACGAAATGGCAAGAAAAGCTCCAAATTTGTGGGGAAAAATTTATGCTCATTCTCAAGGTGGCGTTCTTGGGCATGTTAGTTCAAGGAGCAACAAAGTAATGGCAATCAAATTAAAAAATCTCATAAAGGAAAAAAATCCTGATTTAGTTATTTCAACTCATCCTTTCAGTAGTCAAATGGTAAGCTATTTGCGAAGAAAAGGAAAAATAGATTGCAAACTAGTGACTATCCTTACAGACTTTGCTCCTCATGACCAATGGCTTATAGGGCATGAGTATACTGATGCTTTCTTCGTAGCAAATAACAAAATGGAAGAATATTTGAAAAATTTTGGAGTTGAACCTAGTAAAATACATGTTACTGGAATTCCTTTGTCTGAAAGATTTTTCCAAAAGTTTGATAAGGATAAAATATTCAGCGAATTTAATCTAGATAAATCAAAATCAGTAATATTGTTCTTCGGTGGCGGAGAATTTGGGCTTGGTAAAGACAGGACAGTTCAGATTTTGGATGCTCTTATCCACAATTTGCCTACATTCCAGATTGTTGCGATATCTGGAAGAAATCCTAAAATGAATTCTGCTTTTAAAGAACTAGTAAGTAGTACAAATGCTGAAGATAGAGTTAGGGTTTTAGACTATACAAATCAAGTTCCTGAACTCATGAGCATATCTACCATTGTTGTTACAAAACCGGGTGGACTTACTACTAGTGAAAGCTTAGCTTCAGATTTACCTTTGCTAGTTATTAACCCTATTCCTGGTCAAGAAGAAGAAAATGCAGAATTCTTGGAAGCACACAATGTAGCTGTGTGGTTAAAAAAGAAAGATGACCCAGATACTGTTATACAAGAATTGTTTTCCAATCCACAAAAATTAAAAGAGATGAAACAAAATTCTAAACTTCTTGCCAAGAAGAATTCTACAAAAGATATTTGCGAAATTATTATGGAGTTGCTGTAACGATAATTTCAAGACCAATTTTTGAAAAGAATTTATATTTTCTTAGAAATGGTAAAATTAAATTACCGGTTTTGAAAAATAAAAAAGACACATAATTAAAACTTATGATACAATGTTGGTGTCTAATCAAACATTGAAAGGAAGAATTAATTATGTGTCAAGATAATAATACCACAAAAAGTAGAAAAGGTAAACACCTAGAATATGGAGAAAGACAATCAATAGAGAGATGGTACAATAGAGATAAGCGTACAAAAGTTGAAATATCAAGGCTTTTAGACAGGACAGAAAAAACAATAAGGAATGAAATAAAAAGAGGATTAGTAAAGAATTTAACAAGTGAATTAATAGAAATATGGGTATATAGTGCAGATGTAGCACAAGAAAGATACGAATATTATCTAAAAGCAAAGGGACCAAAATTAAAAATAGATAATGATTATGAATTAAAAGAGTATGTGGAAAAATCGATAAAGGAAGAAAAAAAATCACCAGAGGTAATAGCAGAAGAAATA
>CAMOBD010000013.1 GCA_946578345.1 uncultured Clostridium sp. | reverse complement strand
TAGGGATGAAAAACACATCTAAAAGCATTGCAAAAATAAAGAAAGAGTGAAAGAGAGAGTGAGAGAGCAAGATACTAGAAAAATAGGCTTTAATTTTGATGCAAAAAATGCAGCGAAAAGTGCTGCAAATAATAGCTGTTTAGTAATTGTAAAAAGTAAAAAAATAAGTGAATATATAAATAAAAAATGGATAGACTATGTAAAAACAAACTATGAGAAAACAAAAAGAAAAATGTTTTTGCAAAATAGCCTGTCCTTTTTGTGTGAATTTAATATATAAAAAAACGTTACGAAAGAATAAAAAAGCAATTAAAAACAATTATAAAAGAAAATTAAATATGATAATATATAAGTAGTTTAGAATGCAAATGCTAAACTACAAAAGAGAAAAAAGAAGGAAAACATGGAAAAGACAGGAAACACAAACAACAAAAGAAAACACAAAAAGATGGCGAAAAGCCAAAAAGGAATAACGCTTGTAGCGTTAGTAATTACAATTATCATAATAATCATACTAGCGACTGTGGCAATAAACTTTGCATTGAGTGATAATGGATTAATAAGAACAGCAGAGCAAGCAAGTGACTTTTATGCAAATGACACAAAATACACAGATGATTCAATAACAAATGTAGAGAGTTATATTGATGGAATAATGCCTGAAGAGCCATTTACACCACAGCCAACACCAGAGCCAGAACAAGGAGAAACAGAACTTGCAGATATGACAAATGGAGTAATAGAAATAAAGTGGTTAAGTGGAACAAGTAATTATGTAAGCGAGACACCAAATGCCCCAGAAATAAAAGAAGACTTGCCAGACGGAACAACAATGGAACTTGTAAGATATACAGGAGAGGAAAGTACAGAACAAGAAAGATGGGTAGCAGGAACGGAATATAGTTATGTGGCAGGAGCAGGGTCAAGTGATAACACATCAAGCAAATGGGCAAATGCAAGAGTGACAATAGATGGAATAGATAGTTACTTTGTATGGATACCAAGATACGCATATAGAATAATATATTTTGATACAGCAGAAAGTAAACAAGCATACCAAGAAGGAAACCTAACGGAAGAAGCAGCAGTAGCAAGTGGACAAATAATAGGATATTCAGATAGTAGAGGAATAGTAGATGCAGAAGGAAAGAAAGTAGCAAATGCAGCAAGTACAACAAAAATAATGGTTAGTGAAGATTATTTTATGACACATCCTGCATTTATGAATGGAACAGAAACAGGATTTAAAAATGGAGAATGGGATAGTGAGCTATCTGGTTTATGGATAGGAAAATATGAAGCGAGCTTAGTAAATAAAGCAGACGGAACCAATATAGTACCAGGCAGTTCAACAAATGGAGATATATTATTATCAGACCCAGAACATACAGATAAAACAGTGGCAACAAAACCAGGATATAACAGTTGGTCATATATAAGAATAGACAAGATATATGATAATGCAAAATACTATTCAACAGAATTAAATAGCCATATGTTAAAAAATAGTGAATGGGGAGCAGTGGCATACTTAACAGAAAGTAAATACGGAAGAAATGGAACTGAGATAAATCAAAATACATTATATTATACAGGAGGTGGAAGAGGAAGCTTATATGAGGAAAATACTCTTCAAAGCTCAACGGGAAATGTATATGGCATATATGACCTTTCTGGATGTCATTATGAATATGTAGCAGGTTGTTGTGATGACATAGATACTATAGGAGGAAATAATGAGTACGCAACAGCATATGAAAATACAGATAGCAATCAAGCAAGTCAATATTATAAATATGGAGATGCAACATACGAAACAAGTGGTTGGCATTTAGATTATACTAGTTTTGTAAATTCAGAAACAAAATTCTTCATTCGAGGAGGATATATTTACAATAATACAGATTATTCAGGTGTGTTCTTTTCTCGAGGTGAATATTACGGTACTTATGCAAATGATTCATTCCGTTTAGCTCTGTGCGTCGAGTAAAATTTTATAAACACTTGGTGCGTTTATAAAATTTAAAAAAATGCTTGATTTATTTTTGAGTTAGTGGTAATATAATTATGAAGTTCTTTGATTATATATAGATTTTTGAAGAAGTAGGTTAAAAAAAAACGCTTTTTTTGCGTTTGGGTTTAATCTACTTCTTTAACTTTTTATAAGGAAAAATATTTAAGAACTGAAAAAAGAGACAAGAGATTTCTTGTTTTATTGGTCAAGAGAGAATGAGAAGTGTCCCAAAGTGTAAAGAAAAATTGACAAAAAGGAGTGTCCCTTTTGTCAATTTTAGAAAGGTGGTAGTAGTATGAAAACAAAGTATATTTTTGTAACTGGTGGAGTAGTATCTGGACTAGGAAAAGGAATAACAGCGGCGTCCTTAGGAAGACTTTTGAAGAACAGAGGATATAAAGTGGTAAATCAGAAGTTTGATCCGTATATAAATATAGATCCTGGAACAATGAGTCCATATGAGCATGGAGAGGTTTTTGTAACAGAAGATGGTGCTGAAACTGATTTGGATTTGGGACATTATGAAAGATTTACTGATGAAAGTTTGACTAAGAATTCTAGTGTAACTATGGGAAAAATTTATCAAGAGGTCATAGAAAGAGAGAGAAGAGGAGATTATCTTGGCAAAACTGTACAGGTAATACCTCATGTTACAAATGCAATAAAAGAAAAAATATATTCATTTGAGGATAAAAATGTAGATATTGTAATAACTGAAATTGGTGGAACTGTAGGAGATATAGAGGGACTATCAATGCTTGAGGCAATAAGACAAGTTGGAATTGAAAATCAAGCAGAGGATGTTGTGTATATTCATGTAACATTACTTCCATATATTTCAGGTTCAAATGAACTAAAATCAAAACCTACACAACACTCTGTAAAGGAATTACAATCATTAGGAATCAAACCAGATATTTTGGTTTGTAGAACAGAGATAGATATACCAGATAATATGAGAGAAAAAATTGCTTTGTTTTGTAATGTTAGAAAAGAAAGTGTTATTGCAAATAGAACTGCTAGCTGCCTATATGAAGTGCCTTTGTTACTAGAAAAAGAAGGACTTGCTATGCAAGTTTGTAAGCACTTGAGATTAGAGAACATAGAGCCACATAATGAAGAATGGGAGAAATTAAATAAAAAGATACAAAAGGTTTCTGATAAAGAAGTTACAATAGGAATTGTTGGAAAATATGTTAAGCTAGAAGATTCGTATTTATCAGTTATAGAGAGCTTAAATCATGCGGGAATAGAAAATGGAGTGAAAGTAAAAGTAAAATTAATTGATGCAGAAAAAATAACAGCAGAGAATGCAAAAGAAATGCTTGCAGAATGTAAAGGAATAGTAGTACCAGGGGGATTTGGAAATAGAGGAATAGAAGGAAAAATACAAACAATAAAATATGCAAGAGAAAATAAAGTGCCATTTTTAGGCATCTGTTTAGGAATGCAAATGGCAGTAGTAGAATTTGCAAGAGATGTACTAAACTTAAAAGATGCAAACTCAGAAGAATTTGATGAAATCTGCGAAAATCCTGTTATACACATAATGTATGACCAAAAAGATGTAACAAAAAAAGGTGGAACAATGAGACTTGGAAGCTACCCATGTGTGATAAAGAAAGGAAGCTTAGCAGAAAAGGTATATAAAACAAATGAAATAGCAGAAAGACATAGACACCGTTTTGAATACAATAATGCATATAGAGAAGAAATGGAAAAGAATGGGCTTATGGTTTCAGGAATATCACCAGATGGAAAACTGGTAGAGATAGTAGAAATAAAAGACCACCCATACTTCATAGCATGCCAATTCCATCCAGAATTTAAATCAAGACCAGACAAACCAGCACCACTATTCGTTAACTTGGTCAAAATGTCACTTTAGGGACAGGCCTTTTTGCGACATTTTGGTTTTGGGGACTTACTCTCAAATTCCACAAAAGTGGAAAATTGGGACAGGTCTGTGGACGAAAAAAAGTTGGGGACAGTTATAGATAAGTAATAGAGATAATAAAAACATCCTACTTATAAAATTAATAGGATGCTTTTATTATGCCTATAATCTAGTTTGAATTCTTTTTATTTGAAATTTCGAACGAATGCTCCGTCCATATTGCTAGAATTTAAGCTTCGGTTGTTTTTTGAGCACTAACTAAATCTTTTCTCTTATACGCATTCATGCAAATAATTCCTAATCCTAGAATAAATACTATAAATCCAATTGGTGTTCCAATATATGGAATGTATCCCACTAGTTTAAGTACTAATACAACTAGAAGTGAGAAGAGTACAAATGCTGTATTGCTTTTGAATTTTGTCTTATTTGTTATTAATTGGCCAATTGCCATACTAAATATTGTTGTCGCTACTATACATGCTATTGTTAGAACTGCAATTGCAAAGACCGCTATGCTTGCTCCAAATCCATATGTGAAAACAAGTAAGATAAATGATGCTATTATTGTACCAAAGAATACGAGCAATCCTATTCCAAATGCTTTAAGGCTTTTCTTTTCTATAATTTCACATATGCTATCTTTAAATTTAGGCGCTATCCAAATAAGTAACATTATTATTACAAAAGAGAATAACAATGAGCTAACTATATTTGAAACAACAGACCATATCATGTTTTCAGCATTTGCTTCAATTTTTGTATAATTTACTTCTCCAGCAACTATACCATCATTAATTTGAAATTCGTTCTCTGATGTGTAATTCAAATTTCCCTTTACTATTGCACCTTCTTCGAAATGCAAATTATTGACACTTGCATTAACATCTCTTGAAATCTGTCCTGCTATTGTTACTTCAGAAGATGTTACATATAAATTTCTAGCAATCATACCGGAAGATGTTATATTCAAATTGTTTGACATCAAATATACATCTGATGCTAATCCTGAAATTGTAGTAGTATTTGCTAATGCAAATATATTTCCATGTATAACAGCATCTTCAGAAATTGTTAAAGAATTAGCACAAACAAAAAGATCTCCATATATTTGACCAGTGATGTTTACTGTTTGACCATATGCAAAAACATTTCCATTAACAGTATCGGACATTTCGACGTTGACCGCATACAAGAATAAGTCTGAATCTTTGTATGTACTTGTTGCATTATCTTGAGTAGGAGCAGTTTCTGAAATAGTTTGAACTTCGTTTGCGACTGGAGTAATCTCATTAGATACTTCTCCTGTGGTAGTTAAAGCTAAAACATTAGTTGATAAAAAGAATAATATTATAAGAAGTGAGCATAATATTATTCTACTAAATTGTTTGATTTTCAAAAAAATCCCTCCTTAAATTAAATTACACGGATATGATATAATGACTTATAATATTTGTCAAGAATAATTATGATGATATTTGGGAGGTGTGTCCCTCTTGTTTCAAATTTGAAACAAATGCTCCGTCCCCTTTGTTTCATTTAGGAGAGAAATAAATACACTCTTTACTAGGAGATATTTTTTGAGATTTAACATCATCTAAATGACATTTGCCATCAATTTGATATTTACAATTACACGAACAATTTATATTTGTCAAAGCAAATCACCCCATAACATATAGTATGGAGTGATTTTTGTTTATTATACAATAAAATTGCAAATTTTGACTTTAATTATTATGTGTTATGTTTTTATAAAATTTTAAATTAGCAGAACTTAGGAAGAATAAAAACATAATTTGTGTACTATAAGTAAATTATAATGCCTAGGCTTTTGCATAAAACCTACAGAATTCTTTAATTGGGCACTCTTTGCATTTTGGAGAACGTGCTGTGCAAATTGCCCTTCCATGATAAATTAAAACATGATTAATGTCTTTTAGATATTCGTATGGAAATAAACTTAGCAAATCCTGTTCTATTTTTTCAGGAGTTTCTTCATCTGAAAAGCCAATTCTATTTGCCAATCTTTTGCAATGTGTGTCTACTGCAATTCCTTGAGGCTTATTAAATGCTTCAAGCATTACAACATTTGCAGTTTTTCTTCCAACACCTGGTAAAGATAGAAGTTCGTCCATTGTATCAGGAACTTCTCCACCAAATTCATCAACAATTTTTTGTGCAGTAAGTTTTATATTCTTTGCTTTATTTTTATAAAATCCACAAGGATGAATAAGTTCTTCTAATGTTTCTAAAGGCATTTTGACGAAATCCTCTGGAGTAGAATATTTACTAAAAATGCTAGGAGTAGTTTTATTCACTCTTTCATCTGTGCATTGCGCAGACAAAATAACTGCGACTAACATTTCAAATGGAGTAGTAAAATCAAGGCTACACTTCGCATCTGGATACGCATTTTTTAAGATTTCAATTATTTTTATTGCTTCATCTTTTTTCATCTTGAACCTCCTAAAACATATTGATTTCTATAAATAGTTCCACGTGGCAGATATATTTTTTATTCGAATGCTTGGAGAATACAAAATATATCTGCCAGCAAGATGGAACGGTAAATATATGCCAATAATTATATCACAAAATTTAAACTTTGCCTAGTAGCCATAAAATGGTAACAAATAAATACAACGAACAATATAATATATAAGAAAGTTATTAAAGCACAAAATAATATGCTTAGGAGGTAATAATATGTTGCGTGCGCTAAAAAAGACAATTGCTGTTTGTTTAATAGGATTGGGGCTAGGAATGTTGCTTGTATTATTACTTCCTATATCTGGTT
This sequence comes from uncultured Clostridium sp., assembly GCA_946578345.1. GTDB lineage: Bacteria > Bacillota > Clostridia > TANB77 > CAG-508 > CALXVA01. The sequence continues at coordinate 27,602 of CAMOBD010000013.1, read as the reverse complement.
GGCTTTTTATAATTGGAGTAATTGTTGTTGCAGTTGGACTAATGTGGCTTTGTTGTTAAAAGAAAATAACTAAGATTAAATAAATAGAGATGAAAAAATCTCTCATTTATTAAAGATAGGAGGGAATGCAAAATGACTATAGTTGTTAAAAAAGTTCCAAAATTCCTAAGAGGATTTGTGAAATTTATATTTGGAATAAAAGATAATACATAAGATAATATATTCCAGATAGATAATATTAAAAATCGCAGAGATAAAGCGGAGACGAGGACTGGGCAGTGTATAAACTGCCTAGTTTTTTTCTCGATATTTATTGCAATTTACAGAATTATGTAATATAATTTTGTGTGAAATAAATCATAAAGAATAGGGGAAGATACATGAAAGCAATAGAAATTAGAAACAAATATTTAAATTATTTTAAAAATCATGGACATAAAGTAATTCCAAGTGCACCATTAATTCCAGAAAATGACCCATCTGTTTTATTTACAACAGCAGGTATGCAACCATTAGTACCATATTTATTAGGAGAAAAGCATCCAGAAGGAACACGTCTTACAGATTATCAAAAATGCTTACGTACTAATGATATAGATGAAGTTGGAGACAATCGTCATCTAACATTTTTTGAGATGCTTGGAAACTGGTCATTAGGAGACTATTTCAAAGAAGAATCAATTGCGATGAGCTATGAATTCTTGACTAAAGAATTGGGAATACCAGCAGAAAAAATATCTGTTACATGTTTTGCAGGTGATGAAGATGCTCCAAGAGATGAACTTACAGCAGAGTGCTGGAAAAAAGCAGGAATTCCAGAAGAGAGAATCTACTATTATGGAAAAGATGATAACTGGTGGATAGCAGGAGAAGAAGGACCATGTGGACCTGATACAGAAATGTTTTATGATACTGGAAAACCAGCATGTTCGCCAGATTGTCAGCCATCTTGTGATTGTGGTAAATATGTTGAAATATGGAATAATGTATTTATGGAATATTATAAGAACAAAGATGGTAAATACGAAAAATTGAAGCAACATAATGTAGATACAGGGCTTGGACTAGAGAGAATGACAATGCTTTTACAAGACAAAGAAACACCATTTGACACAGAACTTTTTGCTCCAGTAATGGAAAAATTAAAAGAACTTGCAAAAGAAGATAATATAGAAAGTAGAAGAATTGTAACAGAACATTTACGTGCAAGTATGATGGTTATAGCTGATGGAGGTAGACCTTCTAATGTAGATAGAGGATATGTTTTGAGAAAGCTTATAAGAAGAATGGCAAGACATCTAAATAAAATGCAAATTGACCTAGCAGAATTAGGAAATCTAATTGACTTAGATATAGATATACTAAAAGAAATGTATCCAGAACTTGAAAAAAATAGAGATACAATAAAACAAGTTATAATAGAAGAAAAAGACAAATTCATGAAAACATTATCACATGGCGAAAAAGAATTTGAAAAAGCTATAAATAAAGCAAAACAAGAGAATAAAAATGTGATAGATGGACATACTATATTTAAACTATATGAAACTTATGGATTTCCACCAGAAATCACAGCAGACTTAGCGAGAGAACAAGGATTTAAAATAGACAATTCAGAATTTGAAAAATTATTTAAAGAACATCAAGAAAAATCAAGAATGGGTAGTGAGCAAAAATTTAAAGGCGGATTGGCAGAACAAAACGAAAAAACAATAGCGTATCACACAGCAACACACTTGCTACATAAAGCTTTGCAAATAGTATTAGGAGAACATGCAACACAAAAAGGCTCAAACATTACAACAGAAAGATTAAGATTTGACTTTTCTCATCCAGAGAAAATGACAAAAGAACAATTACAGCAAGTTGAAGATATAGTAAATGAACAAATAAAAAGAGATTTACCAGTAACTTGCGAAGAAATGACAGTAGAAGAAGCAAAAAAATCTGGTGCAATGGGACTATTTGAAAACAAATATGGAGAGAAAGTAAAAGTATATACAATAGGAGACTTTAGCAAAGAAATATGTGGAGGACCACACGTAACACATACAGGAGAACTTGGACACTTTAAAATAAAGAAAGAAGAATCAAGCTCAGCAGGAGTAAGAAGAATTAAAGCTATTCTTGAGTGAGTGTCCCAAAGTGTAAATAAAAATTGACAAAAAGGAGTGTCCCTTTTGTCAACGAAGAGGAGGAAGTATAAATGGAAAATTGTGTTTTTTGTAAAATTATTAATAGAGAGATACCTTCAGAAATAGTATATGAAGATGAAAAAGTTATAGCATTTAAAGATGTTAACCCAGCAGCTCCAATCCATATATTGGTTGTTCCAAAGAAGCATATAGAAACTTTATTAGATGTTTCTGAAGGAGATAGTGCTTTAATTGCTCATATTTATCAAGTGATAAACAAAATTGCTAGAGATAATGAGTTTGCAGACCAAGGATTTAGAGTTATAGCAAACTGTGGAAGGGACTCTGGTCAAGAGGTTATGCATATACATTTTCATGTGCTAGCAGGAAAGAAATTAGGAGATAAAATTGTAGGATAGTATAGATAGGATTGCTAAGTATACAACATTTAAATGGATAATGAGTTAAAAACATAAACAAAAGTATGGATTATATGAAGATTTTGTGTTATAATATATTTATGTAATCAAAGAAACAAGGGAGGAAGTAAGATGTTTAATAGTAAATATAGTAAAACATTAACTGTAATTTTAATAATAGTTATAATTGCAATTGTAGGTTTGCTGATATACTTTGGAATAGACGTTTATAGGAAATATTATATACAACAAGCTTCAGGAGATGCAGTAGAAGAATTTGAAGACAAAGTAAACAAAATAGCAACTTTACCAATAGAAAATGATGTTATTTTAAATGATGTTGCTCCAAGTGTTGATTTAAATACACTTTATCAAAATACTACAAGTAATGAAAATACAGGAGATCATGTAACATACATGGGATACGATGTAATAGGAACAATTGAAATACCTGCAACAGATGTAAAATATCCAATTATTGCCGATTACGATATGAGTATAAGATCTTTAAATGTTGCTATCGTAAAAATGTATCCTGGAACTATAGAATTAAATGAAGTTGGAAATACAGTATTTGCAGGACATAATTACAGAAATGGAACTTTCTTCTCAAATAATAAAAGACTTGAAAATGGAGATAAAATATATATAACAGGAAATGATGGGCAAAAAGTAACTTATGAAATTTATAACAAATATGAGACAAGTACAAGTGATTCAGACTATATGAATAGAGATACAGATGGAAAAAGAGAAATTTCTTTAACTACATGTACAGATGATACAAAAAGAAGATTGATTATTTGGGCAAGAGAAGTAGAAAGTTAGAAAAAATTATGAATAAAACTAAAAAAATAATCAAAAATAGTTGACAAAGATGTATGAGATGGGGTAAAATAATATATGCAGTTACATTGAAGATGGTGGATGTAGCGTAGTTGGTTAACGCGTCAGTTTGTGGCACTGAAGACCGTGGGTTCGAGTCCCATCTTCCACCCCATCAAATTTATATATTGGGCTGTAGCCAAGCGGTAAGGCACCAGACTTTGACTCTGGCATGCGCTAGTTCGAATCTAGCCAGCCCAACCAAAATGAGTAGCAACTTTCAAGAAATTGGAGGTTGTGTTTTTTTTTCCAAAAAAATACAGGCAGAAATTTTCTACCTGTATTTATATATTTTATTTATCAGAATATTTTCTTAAATAAATCATTCTTGCAATTACTATTACTGCAATAATTGAAACTATTGCAACAAATAATCCAGTAGAATTTTCACCTGTTTGAGGAATAACTTTGTTTGCAATTGTATTGTCTACAATATTGTTTTCATATCTAACTCTTACTGCAGGAGAAACATCAGATGTTTCTGAAAGTTCATTTCCATTATTCTCAGCAGTTATATCAACTTTTTCATTTGTTGGTAATATTTGATCAATTATCTCTTTATTATAATCATCTTTTAATGTTAATTTGTAACTTAAACTTGCTGTCTCACCTTCACTTAATAATTCAATATTCCATGTAATAGAGTTATCACTTGTATCAATTGATTGTGATACATTTCCAATATTTGGACTTGCTACATATTCAAAATCAAAGTTATCAATTATCTCTTGTGGGAAATAATCTTTTATAACAATATTTTTTAAAGTATTATCTACACGAACTACTAAGCTATTAAAAATATCATTTACGATAGTATCTTCTACTTCTGAATCTGGAACATAAAAATATTTACTCGTTGTAGGACTTTCTACTGTACCAAATATTTCTTCAGCTAATTCTCTATAAGTTTTACTTGTAGTTGGTTCAACTCTTTCACTATCTAAGTTTATCATTGCAGCTATAATTTGAATTCCTGAATTTTCAATTTCTTCTATTGTTGATTTAGTTTGTGTTGCAACTTCTCCAGAATATGTTTGAGTTACACCAGTTATTGTAGTATTTGGAACACCATCAGTTAAAAGAACTATATATCTATCTTTACCCTCTTCAGTACTAAAGTTGTTTTGCGCAACTGTTAAACCAGCTTGAATATTAGTTCTTGGACCATCTTGATAATCTGCTAAATTAGTTATAGCCGATTGAACTTCTTCTTGTGAATTACTTAAAGGTTGTCTTAATTCTGCATCATTAATTGTTCCTTCTTGGTCACTTGAAGAGAAACCAACAATTCCAATTTCAACATTTGGGTTTGATTCAAACAATTTTTCTACTAATGAATTAGCAGAATTTATAACAGCTTGTTTCCTTGTAACACCATTATATTGATCAGACATACTACTAGAATTATCTATAACAAAGAATATTTCAACATCTTTGTAAGTTTCTTCTACAGTTTTTGTATTTGTAAAAGTAAGTGTAAGTGTAGCAGATTTTTCAGTTTCATTAAATTCTGTAAGTTTCTTCTCAAATCTACCATAATCTCCAACTGTAATTGTGCAAGTATTGTCTTCAACTAATTCCAAAGTTGTATTTCCACCAGCTGAATTTGGTGTGGTTGTGGTATTAGTTGTAGTGTTTGTTGTTGTGTTAATTACAATGTTTTGACTTGCAGAAACACTTGAAGTCATTGCAAAAATAAAAATAAATGCAATAAGTACAAATAACAATTTTTTGAACTTAATCATATAAACCTCCTATCAAGCAATTTGATATTATTACGAATTTATCTAATATCTTTAAATTGCTTATACATATAAACTTCAAAATATATTATACCTCAAAAAAATAGTATTATCAATAAATTTTGACAAAATTTATATTACATTTTTGTTACAAAGTTCCTTGACAAGTATGATAAAATAATACAAGATAAAACAAATTACGAAAGGAAATAGTTGTTTATGGACATTTTGGACAGTGTGAATTTACCACAAGATCTGAAAAAGTTAAATAAAGTAGAAAAAGAAGAATTGGCAAAAGAATTACGAAAATTAGTAATAGATACAGTTTCTGAGACTGGTGGACATTTGGCATCCAATTTAGGTGTAGTGGAGCTTACAATTGCATTACTTAGTACATTTGATACACCAAAAGATGTTATAGTATGGGATGTGGGACATCAGACATATGTACATAAAATTTTAACAGGTAGAAAAGATAAAATTTCAACACTTAGAAAATTTGGTGGACTTGCAGGATTTCCTAAAACATCTGAGTCTGAATATGATTGCTTTAATACAGGACACAGTAGCACTTCAGTATCAGCAGCATTAGGAATTGCAAGAGCAAGAGATATAAAGAAAGAAGATAATTTTGTTATTGCAGTAATAGGAGATGGCGCATTAACTGGAGGAATGGCATTAGAGGCATTAAATGATGCAGGAAATAGCAACACAAACCTTATTGTTGTGCTTAATGATAATGAAATGAGTATTGCAAAAAATGTTGGAGGGATATCAAACTTTCTAACAAGAGTAAGAACTAGAAAATTGTACAATAAATCAAACAGATATATAAAGAGGGCGGTATCAAGAATTCCAAAGTTGGGAAACAAAATAATAAAATTTGTAAGGAAAGTAAAATATGGAATTAAGCAAATGATAATTCCTAATATGCTTTTTGAGGATTTGGGATTTAAATATTTAGGTCCAGTAGATGGAAATAATATAGGAGATTTAGAGGAAATATTTAAAAAGGCAAAAGACTTGGAAGGACCAATATTAATACATGCGATAACTAAAAAAGGAAAAGGGTACGGTCCTGCAGAAGAAAATCCAGATAAGTTCCATAGCACATCAGCATTTGATATAGAAACAGGAAAATCAAAGAAACAAAAAGGAGAAGATTATTCGAAAAGATTTGGAAAAAAATTAGTAGAACTTGCAGAAAAAGATGAGAAAATAGTTGCGGTAACTGCAGCTATGAGAGATGGAACAGGAATGACAGAATTTGCTAAGAAGTTTCCAGATAGATTTTTTGATGTGGGAATTGCAGAACAACATGCATTAACAATGGCAGCAGGAATGGCAAGAAGTGGACTAAAACCAGTAATTAGCATATATTCGTCGTTCTACCAAAGGGGATATGACCAAGTAATACATGACATCTGCATGCAAGAATTGCCAGTAGTAATGTGCGTAGATAGAGCAGGAATTGTAGGGAATGATGGAGAAACACATCAAGGAATATATGATTTAGCATTTTTCAATCTAATACCAAACATAAATATAATGGCGCCAAAAGACTTTGAAGAACTTGAGCAAATGCTAGAATTTGCAGTGAATTTGAATAAGCCAGTAGTAATTAGATATCCAAGAGGAGGAGAAGGAAGTATCAAGTTCACACAACATGAAAAAATAGAATTGGGAAAATGTGAAAAAATTGTGGAAAATCCATTTGAAAACAGTGAAAAATGTGTTACAATAATTGCGATTGGAAACATGGTAGCAAGAGCTGTAGAAGTATCAAAGATTTTGCAAGAAAAAGGCATAGGAACAGAAGTAATAAATAGCAGATTCTTAAAACCATTAGATAAAGAAGAAATTATAAAATCAATCAGTAACACAAAGAACTGCATAACAATAGAAGATGGAGTAATTACAGGAGGACTAGGAACAAGAATAAAAGAACTGATTGTGGACGAAGATTTGAGAGATGTTAAAATTAAGGCGTTTGCATATCCAGACAAATTCATAGAACACGGCTCAGTAGACGAACTAGAAAAAAAGTACGGCATGGATGCAGAAACAATCGCGAACAAAGGGGACACACCTAATTTGACAAAAGGGACACTCTTTTTTGTCAAAAAAAATTGACAAAATCTAGTGTCCCCTTTGTCAAATATTACAAAAACATTACAGAAATGTTACATTTGTATTACATTTTGCTAAAAGTATTGAAAAAGAAACACTGATAGTATACAATAAAAGTATGCTATTAGTGTTTTATGAGTTTGAAAAATAATGCAAAAGTTATAAAAAGTGGGAGCAAAAAGAAAGGGAAAGGAAGAAAGCAAAAGGATAAAAGCACAAAAATATTGGGAAATAAAGATAAATATGCATAAAAAAGAAAAAGATTGGACAGAATAGATAAAAAAGACTAGTGAAAATGAGGAGGAAGAGAAAATATGATGAAAGAAACAAAACAAGAAGGAAAAGAAAGATTTGTGAAAGAAAAAGGAGGAGTAAGAAAAATGAAGAGATATAGAGAAAAGGAGAGAGGAATAACGCTAGTAGCGTTGGTAATTACAATTATCATCATAATAATCTTAGCAACAGTAACAATAAATATGGCGTTTGGAGATAATGGATTAATAAAACAAGCACAACTAGCAAAAGATATGGCAGCAAATTCAACAACAGCAGAAGGCGAAGATATGAATAGATTAATGCAAGAGTATGCAAATGTAATGGCAGAAGATAGCGAAATACCAGACCCAATAATACCAGAAGAGCCATACGTAGATAGCGTATTACCAACAGCTCCAGAGCTAAGTGACGGAATGACACCAGTAAAATGGGATAGTACTCAAAGCAAATGGGTAAGAACGACAGCAAGCGACAGCGAATGGTATGATTATGCAAATAAAGAATGGGCAAATGTAGTATTAACACCAGAAGAGGGAGAAAATGCAGGAAAAGATGCAACAGGAACAGTAGATGTATTTAACGCAGATGGAACATTAAACGAAGACTCAGCATATACAATGTTAGTATGGATACCAAGATACGCATATCAAATAACAAGTCAATATCATACAAGTACAAGTAGTGCAGGAAATATAGAAATAGTATTTATAGACACAAATAACCAGAATAAAGCAAAGACACAAACATATAGCGAAAGCTATCCAAGTGTAAGTGGAAGTAGTATGAGTAGCTATGTAGTGCATCCAGCATTCAACTATGGAGGAACGAAACTAGCAGGATTCTGGGTAGGAAAATATGAGACAAGTAATACAGCACAGACAACCGGAAATAATACAACATATACAGCAATGATCAAAGCAGGGGTACCAAGTTGGAGAAGTATCCAAGTAAGCAATATATTCACAGTATGTACAGAATTAAATAGAAGTGGAAACCCATATGGACTAAATACAAGCGATAGTGTAGTAGACCCACATATGATGAAAAATAGTGAATGGGGAGCAGTAGCATATTTAAGTAGAAACACAACATATGGAAAAGGAAGCGAAGTTTGGATAAATAATAGTAGTACATATATCACAGGAAATGCAGGAAATAGCGTAAGTGCAGGAAGTGCAAGCGGAGTTACAAATGCATATAATACAGGAAATGGACCACAAGCAAGTACAACAGGAAATGTAACAGGAGTATATGACATGAGTGGAGGAGCCTGGGAATATGTAGCAGGATATGTAAATAATGGAAATGGAAATTTAACAACATATGGAAGTACATTAGTAAATGCAGCAGATAAGTATAAAGATGTGTATAAAGTAACAAGTGATGGACAATCAAATAACTATAATAATTCACAGCCAACGACAGGGTTAGGGCAACCAACGAAAGATACAGGACATTACGGCGATGCCGTATGGGAGACATCAAGTAGTTACAGTGGCAGCGGTTCGTGGTACAGTGATTACTCTGGCTTCCCTCTCTCTAGCAGTCCGTTCTTCATCCGTGGAGGCTATTACAACGATACGTCCGGTGCCGGCGTGTTCTACTTCAGCTACCGCAATGGCAACGGCAGCAGTAGCAACAGTTTCCGCGTGGTCCTTCCCGTACTTTTATGAGACCTAGCGAAAGATACCCTTCAGACGCACGAGAAGATACCATAGAGTCACGAAAAGCACCTGCAGATAAACTTTTACACTAAAATTCTATATAAACGCCTTAAAATCAAAAATAAGCGGTAGACATAAAACAAAGTCAACATAAATAAAAAGTTATCCACAAAAAACGTTATATTATGTGGATAACTTTTTTGATGGCATATGTTGATTTATTACAAGCAATATAGTAAAATATATGTGAAAAAAGCAGAGGAAAGGACAAATAGAATTGGATAGACAAGAAATTTTAAGCAAATATATAAATGATGATAGACTGTTAGTTTCAAAATTACTTGATAAAATAGAGTTTGTTAATAAAAGAAATTCGGTAGAATATACAGAATTTTTGGACATGAGGCAAAGACAGTTACTAGAAAAAGTAATGGCAGAATTAAAAGTATCAAATTATGTAGCAACAGGAGGATATAAAACAGCAGAAAGAACAGTGCTTGTTATATATCCAGAAAAACTAGAAGAGATTATACAAAATGAGCAATTTGACTTTAATACAATATTTGCAGTTGTAAGAATTAGCTTACCAAATGAGTTAAAAGGAATGTATTCGCATAGAGACTACTTAGGAGCGATTATAAAAATAGGCATGAGACGAGAAAAGGTAGGAGATATAATTACAAGCAAAGATGGAGCAGATCTAATCGTACTAAAGGAAGCCGAGAAATATATAACAAGTGGCTTAAAAGAATTGACTAGATTTAGTAAAGCTGAATTTCAAAGCTTAAGGCTAGAAGAGTTAAACATAGAAGAACCAAAAACACAAGTTATAGATATAATAATTCCTTCAATGAGAATAGACAGCATAGTTTCAGAAATAATAAGAACATCTAGAGCAAAGGCGATGACAATAATAAAAGAGGAAAGAGTATTTGTAAATCACGAATTAATTACAAAAGGCTCAAAAGAAGTAAAAGAAAATGATATCATAACAGTTAGAGGAAAAGGCAGATTTAAAGTAGGAAAAATAGTGAATAGTACTAGAAAAGGGAATTTGGTATTGAAAGTAGAAAAATATGTGTGAGAAAGGAAAAAAGCACAATTATTTACCTTTCTAGAGAATAAAAAATGTTGCGAAAAGGCCTGTCCCTAAAGCGACAAAGGAGGAAAAAATGGAAATAATAGATGGAAAAGCACTTGCAAAAAAGATTAGAGGAGAGTTAAAACTAGAAGTAGATGAACTAAAGAAAAAAGGAATAGTTCCAAAGCTTGCTGTTATAATGGTTGGAGATGACAAAGCATCAAGTGTGTATGTACGTAATAAAAGCAAGGCTTGTGATGAGATTGGGATTGAGTTTGAAGAATATTTGAAAGATAGCTCAACAACTCAAGAGGAGCTTATAAATCTTATTAAAGAACTAAATAATAGAGAAGATGTACATGGCATTTTATTGCAAAGCCCAATACCAGATGGATTGGATATAAGAGAGGCATTTAATACCATAGATTATAGAAAAGATGTGGATGGATTTAATCCAATAAATGTAGGAAAGCTTTCTATAGGAGAGGATTGTTTCATTTCATGCACACCACATGGTGTTATAAAAATGCTAGAAGAGTACAATATAGAAACAGAAGGTAAAAGAGCAGTTATAATAGGTAGAAGCAATATTGTTGGTAAGCCTTTAATACAATGTTTATTAAACAAAAATGCTACAGTTACAGTATGCCATTCAAGAACAAAGAATATAAAAGATATAACAAAAGATGCTGACATATTGGTAGCAGCACTTGGTAAACCAAAATTTGTCACAGAAGACATGGTAAAAGATGGAGCAGTAGTTATAGATGTTGGAATAAACAGAAATGAAGAAGGCAAACTAGTAGGAGATGTGGATTTTGAAAATGTTTCAAAAAAGGCATCATATATAACACCTGTACCAGGCGGTGTAGGACCAATGACTGTGGCGATGCTTATGTTTAATGTGGTTAAGGCAGCACTGTTGCAAAAATAAACTTCGTCTTGCGTTGTCGAATGTCGCAAAAAAGTTTTCGATGTACACATACGTACTATCTCAAACTTTTTTGCTCATTCTCCTAGCAATACTTGTTTCTTTTTGCAACAGAGAATGTAGTTATAAATTTACGTGTTCGCCTAGCCAAATAGCAATTCTAACAAAAATTAAAGTTTCGGGGGCAATTTCTTATATAAAGGAGAGATTGCATGCAAATTAATTTGAATAAAGATAAAATTAAAACAATAATTTTAGGAGATGAGAACTATCCAGAAAAGCTAAAGTACATATATAGTAAACCTCAAAAGTTATATGTACTTGGCGATGAGAATTTACTTAATGAAAAGTCCATTGCGATAATTGGTTGCAGAGAAGCTACAGAATATGGACTAAAGAATGCATATAAATTTGGATATGAGCTTGCTAAAGAAGGAATTTGCGTTATTAGCGGATTTGCAAGAGGAATAGATACATATTCACATAAGGGAGCAGTTGCAGCAAAGGGAAAAACAATTGCAGTATTAGGTTGTGGATTAGATGTAGTGTATCCACCAGAAAATGTAGAACTATATAAACAGATAATTGTAAATGGTGGAGCAATAATTACAGAATATCCATTAGGAAGTAAGCCAGATAAACTCCACTTCCCAGCAAGAAATAGGATAATTAGTGGGCTTTCTGATGGAGTTTTAGTTGTTGAGGCAAAGAAAAGAAGCGGAACGATGATTACTGTAGAGCATGCATTAGACCAAGGCAAGAATGTATATGCAATTCCTGGCAATATAACTAGTGATAATTCATATGGTACAAATGAGCTTATAAAAGAAGGGGCAATACCTGTTACAAGTATAGATGATTTTGAGATTTGAGAATATATGGAGGGAGAAAAGTATGTCGAGAAGAGCAAAGAGAGAAGCAAAAGTAAAAAGTAAAATAATTAGTAAATTAGTAATAGTAGCAATATTTTTTGGATTAGTATTTTGGGTGTTAAGAATCACACCAAACTACGTAAATACAGATATTGCCGATAAAACAAATTTAGTTATAAACAATAACAATGTTACAAGTAGTTTGAAGAAAGATGTAGTAATAGAAAATGGAATTATATACATTTCACAAGATGATATTGAGAATTTCTTTGACCCATATGTGTATTATGATGAAAAATATAATCAAATAGTTACTACATCTAATAAGCAGATTGCAAGTATTGTTATTGGAGAAAATTCAATGACTAGAAATGGCTCAAGAGTAAATATATCTGGAACTGTGATTGAAAGAAATGATACATTGTATTTGCCATTTTCTAGTTTGAAAGATGTGTATAATGTAGAGATAAATTATATTGAGTCAACCGATACAATAACTGTAGATTCTAAGGATAGAAAATATGTACTAGCAGATAGTAAAAGTGATAATAGTGTAAAGGCATATCCTACTTCATTTTCAAGAAAAGTAGATACAATAAATGCAAATGAAACAGTAACTGTGGTACAAAATGAGAACAATGAAAATCAAGTTGTAGATGGTTGGGTAGAGATTAGAACTGATACAGGAAAGTTAGGATATATAAAAGAAGATGAACTAGTTAATAGCTTAACTGTACGTGAGGCTATGGAGTCAGAAAAGCAAATAGATGGAACTGTGAGTATGGCCTGGGATTATTATTATGAACTATCATCAGCGCCTGATAGAACAGGGACAAGCATAAAAGGTGTAAATGTAGTAAGCCCAACATTCTTCACATTAGTAGATGAAGGAAGAGGACAAGTTAGCGACAATGTAGGAGATTCAGGAAGAGCATATATTGAATGGACTCATTCAAATGGATACAAAATATGGCCAAGCATATCAAATGGGTCATATATAGAGACTACATCAGAAATAATGAATGATTATAATCTAAGACAAGAATTAATACAAAATATAGTCAGCTTAGTTATGACATATGATTTAGATGGAATTAATATAGACTTTGAATATATGCATGATGAAGATAAAGATTTATTCTCAAGATTTATTATAGAGCTTAAGCCTAGATTAAGTGAAATAGGAGCAGTACTTTCAGTTGACGTAACTGCACCAGACGGAAGTGATGAATGGTCGTTGTGTTATGATAGACATGTTATAGGAGACATAGCAGATTATATAGTATTTATGGCATATGACCAGTATGGAGAATCATCACAAGAAGCAGGAACTACAGCAGGATATAACTGGGTAAAGGCGAATATAGAGAAATTCTTAGGACAAGAAGGCGTTGAGGCAAATAAAATAATACTTGGAATGCCTTTCTATACAAGAGTATGGCAAGAGAGAAATGGAGAATTAGTAGATAATCCAGCAGTAGACATGAAGAACATAGATGCTATAGTACCAGAAGATGCTAAACGAACATGGGATGACAATTTAAAACAGTACTATGTTGAGTATGAACGAGACGGAGTTACGAATAGAATTTGGATAGAAGATGAACAATCGATAGAAGCAAAACTATCTTTAATACAGGAATATGGCTTAGCAGGAGCTGCATATTGGGAAAAAGATAGAGAACCAGATTCAATATGGAATTTAATTTCAGAGAAGTTAGGAATTTGATCTTGCAACAGAGGGGACGGAGCATTTGTTTCATTTTTGCAACAAGAGGGACACACCTTAATGTTTTATGACATTCTTATTGAGGTGTGTCCCCTTTGTTTTATTTTTGAAACAAATGCTCCGTCCCCTCTGTTGCAGAAGGAATAAAATTTAAACAACCCTAATATAATTTAAGACAAGATGTTTTAGAATGTATTGGAGGGTTGATTATGGTAATTGCATATATTAAAGAAGAAAGATTAAATAATAGTTTTTTTCAAAATTTTCAGGGTATGGAAATTGGGATTGCGGACAATAATTATATAATAGCTATTCACGACAAAGATAAGAAAAGTATACAAAAAAGGCTAGTTAAAAAGATATATAAACAGAAAATAGATGCTATTGTTTTTTCGAAAGAGTTAGAAGGAAAGTTCAAGGATGATATATGTGAGATGCTTAAGCTAGATGACAATATTAATGTGAAGATGATTAATGGCAAAAAGCTAATGGAATATATGGAATTTGATATTATGAAGTATATATTAGAAAAGCAAAAACATAGTATGAGACAAGAAGACATATATATTATTTTCAAGAGGGATAATAGTTTGAACTTGAATTTTTTGGTAAGATTTATTGAGAATTTTAGAATGACTAATATTGTGACAAATGATATTGCGAGGCTAAAAAATGTACAAGATAATCTATTAGATAATGAGAATATTTTAATTTCTGTATCAAATAATAAGAAGAAGGCATTAAGAAGGGCAAAATATGTTTTAAATGTAAATTTGACTACAGAGGAATTAGCAAAGTATAACATAAACAGAAATGCGGTTATTATAAATATTAGAGAAAATGTAAAGTATAGTAATCCTGGATTTGAGGGGGTTAATGTGAATTATTTTGATATAAAAGTACCTGATGAATTTGATGAAAAGTTTGAGCAAATGGGAAATAATTTTGACCTAGTGAAGTTATATGAGAGTTTACTGCTTGCGGAAAACTTTGGAGAAGCTTCTACAGAAAAAGTGTATGAAAAAATAGCACGAGATGAAATACAGGTCAAAAATGTTATTGGAATAAATGGCAGAATTAGTGATGAGGAGTTGGAAAGAGTTGGGTGAAACAAATTGTTAATTAACACTTGACAAAATGCGAAAATTAGTTTAATATATAGCAAGTTGTTTAAAGCAAGTAAAAAAAGCCAAAAAAGATACAAAATCTTTTTCAGCTAGCGAAATTAAACAACGATTTTCTTTTATCAAAAGGAGGGAGACAAAATGGAAAATGAGAAAGAAGTCTTATTGACTCAAGAAGGATATGACAACTTAGAAAAAGAATTAGAATATCTTACTACAGAAAAAAGAGCTGAAATAGCAGAGAGAATCAAAGTAGCTTTAGGATTTGGTGATTTATCAGAAAATTCTGAGTATGATGAAGCAAAAAATGCTCAAGCTGCAAATGAAACAAAAATTGCAGAATTAGAAAACAAACTAAGATATGCTAAAATCATTGATGAGTCTGAAATAGATACAAAAACAGTTCAAGTTGGTAATACTGTAAAAGTATTAGACATGGAGTTTAATGAAGAAGAAACTTATACTATAGTAGGCTCAACAGAGGTTGATTTGGCACAAAATAAAATTTCAAATGAATCTCCAATTGGTGCAGCTCTTATGGGAGCAAAAAAAGGTCAAGTAGTAGAAGCTCAAGCACCAGCAGGTGTTATAAAATATAAAATTATTTCAATTACAAAATAATGTATAAGTATGTATAAAGTCCGTTCCATTTCATAACGTGGAACTACTTATGCAAAACAATAAAATGTAATGCATTAGGAAAGGAATGTTGGTTATAGTGAAAAACTTACTTATACAAAAGCTGAAGGACTTAGACAAGTTTAAAGAATTTGCAGACCAAATTGAAATGAAAAAAACCCCGATATGTTTATCGGGGTTAGAATTCGTTGGCAAATCCCATATTATAGCAACCACAATCGATAGCATAAAAAAGCCAATTTGCATTGTTACATACAATGAATTACAGGCACAAAAATTGGTTAAGGATTTAAAGTTTTTTACAGACAAAATTGAATATTTTGGCAAAAGAGAAATCGCTTCATATGACTATATTACAGAGAGTAAAGACTTGCCTTATGCAAGGATTGAAGTATTAAATAAAATATATAACAAAGATGTAAAAATAGTTGTGACTACAATCGAAGCTATAATGCAGAAAATGATACCCAAAAAAGTACTATATAAAAATGTACTATCATTTAGTGTGGGGAATCTCTTTGAATGTGCAGGATTTAGTGGAAAGAAGAACTTAAACAATCTTAAACAATTATTGCTACTAATGGGATATGAAAGAAGTGACTTGGTTGAGAATAGAGGACAATTCAGCATAAGAGGAGGAATTGTCGATATTGGCTTGTCTGAAAAGATGGGTGTTAGAATAGAATTCTGGGGAGATGATGTGGATTCAATAAGATATTTTAGCATTAGCTCTCAAAGAACAACTGAGATGACTGACAAAATTAGTATATTTCCAGCACATGAATATGTCTTAGATTATGAAATACAAGACAATGTTTTGCCAGAGTATTCTGAAATAGTGGCTAGAATTACAGACAAAATGCAGGAAAACTATCTAAAAAATATACATACATTGAAGTTTAATAGTATGCTACAGAGTAAAACTAACGAAAATTTAGAGGCTTTGGGGTTGTTAGCAGACAAAGAAATTTCGAATGATGGAAAAACAAGGATTGCGCAAAATATTCAGGCTGACATAGAGACAATACAAAATGGCGAATACATTAGCAAGATTGATAAATATTTTAATGAGTTCTACACACGAAGTAATACTTTTTTAGATTATTTACCAAAGAATTGCTTACTATTCATTGATGAAAATTTGAAAATAAACCAAAGAATAGAGAACATTATTATAGAAAACAACAATCTAATAAAATCATTAGCAGAAAAAGAAAGATTTGTGCCAGAGGCAATACAAAATATAAGTGATTTTAGCAAAGATGATTGGAATGAAATATATACATCGAAACAAGTGGTATATTTAGACGAGAATAACAGCAGTTCTCTTAATAAGCTTGAATTTAATTACAGGCAAATAAATTTCTTTAAAAGTGAGACAGAGATTTTAATTAGTGATATAAAAAAGTGGCAATCTGAAGGCAAAGAGGTTATTGTACTTGCTGGAAATAAAGAAAATGTTGATAAAGTAGAAGAACTTTTAGAACAAAATGGAATTGTAACTTCTGAAAATGAACTTGCTGGATTAGAAAGAAAAATAAATATACAAGGAAAAGATAATGTAGTAGAAGAGGTAACAAGTGAATTAGCAAGAGCCGAAAAGTATGAAAGCGCAGAAAAGCAGAGTAGTTCAAACAAGAAGAACAACACAAAAAGCAAAAGTGTCGCCAAAAGGCCTGTCCCTATTACGACAGGGGGGCTTTCTTCTGGATTTGAGTGCTATGATTTAAACCTAGTTGTAATCAGCATGGCTGAGGCGTTAGAAGGAGAAGTAAAGAAAAGGAAAACAAGTAGTACTTTTAGGCAAGGAGAGAAGATTGTATTTGCAGATTTAAAACAAGGCGATTTTGTTGTTCATAGAACACATGGTATTGGTCAATTTGTTGGTGTAAATACGATTGAGGCAGATGGAGTTATAAAAGACTACATAAAAATAAAGTACAAAAATGATGATATGCTTTATGTTCCAACTAATAACCTAGATAATGTTCGTAAATATATTGGTGGAGAAGATACTGCTCCAAAGCTAAATAGGCTAGGAAGCAAAGAGTGGAGCAATACAAAAAATAGGGTTAAAAACAACTTACGTGAAGTTGCAAAAGATTTGATTGAGCTATATGCTAAAAGGCAAAAAATGAAAGGATTTGCTTTCTCGAAAGATACAGATTGGCAAAGGCAATTTGAAGATGAGTTCCCATATCAAGAAACAGATGACCAATTAAGATATATAGAGGAAGTAAAAAAAGATATGGAGACACCTAGACCAATGGATAGACTACTTTGTGGAGATGTTGGTTATGGAAAGACAGAGGTGGCTATAAGAGCAGCATTTAAGGCGGTTATGGATCATAAGCAAGTTGCGTATTTAGTTCCAACTACAGTACTTGCAAACCAACAATATGAAGGTTTCAAAAAGAGAATGGAGAATTTTGCAGTTAATGTAGAATTACTAAACAGGTTTAGAACTAAAAAAGAGCAAAGTGAAGTAGTAAAGAAATTAAAACTAGGAGAAGTTGATGTAGTAATAGGAACACATAGACTTCTAAGTCAGGATGTAGAATTTAAAGATTTGGGACTACTTATCATTGACGAGGAACACAGATTTGGAGTAAAAGACAAAGAAAAAATAAAGAAATTAAAGACTAGTGTAGACGTACTTACAATGACAGCAACACCAATACCTAGAACACTTCACATGTCAATTTTAGGCGTACGTGATATGTCTGTAATATATGAGCCACCACAAAATAGAAGACCTGTGCAAACTTATGTATTAGAATATGATGCAGAAGTTGTAAAAGAAGCAATAACAAAAGAACTAGAGAGAAATGGTCAAGTATTCTATTTATACAATAATGTGGAGAATATAGCAAAAAAAGCAATGGACATAGATGAACTAGTTCCAGAAGCAAAAGTAGAATTCGCACATGGAAAAATGACAGGTAGAGAAATAGAAGACATCATGGAAAGATTTATAAATGGAGAAATAAATGTACTAGTATGTACAACTATCCTAGAATCTGGAATAGATATACCAAATGCAAACACAATAATAGTAGAAAACGCAGATAGATTAGGACTAGCACAGCTATATCAAATAAGAGGAAGAGTTGGAAGAAGTGACAGACAAGCATATGCATATGTAACATACAAGAGGGACAAACTATTATCAGAAGTAGCAGACAAAAGACTAAAAGCAATACGTGAATTCACAGAATTTGGATCAGGCTTCAAAATAGCAATGAGAGACTTGGAAATAAGAGGAGCAGGAAGCTTACTTGGAGAAATTCAACATGGACATATGGAACAAGTTGGATATGACACATATTGTAACCTATTAGACCAAGTTGTAAAAGAAATGCAAGGAATAGAAATTGAAGAAGAACAAGAAATACAAATAGACATAAACATCTCAAGCTATATACCAGACGAATATATAGAAAACAGTAGTCAAAAGATAGAAATATATCAAAACATTGCACTATGCAGAACAGAAGAAGACATACAAAATGTAATAGACGAAATAATTGACAGATATGGAGTAATGCCAAAAGAATTAGAGAACTTAATAGAAGTAGCCAGAATAAAAGAAATGTGCAGAGAAGCAGGAGTAATAAAAATAGCAGAAAAGAAAAACAGCTTCACAAATTCACAAAATTTAGTATTTTATTTTGACAAAAATAAATATAATCCAGAAATTGTGGACATACTAATAAAAAAATACGGATACGACATAAAATTCTCAGCAGGCATAGAACCATACGTAACACTTAGAATAGGCGAATTAACAGACGAAGAGCTAATAGATAAGATAAAAGAGTTTTTGTCGCTTTAGGGACAGGCCTTTTCGCGACAAAATTACTTCGTTTTGGGGACAGGTCTCATAGCGAAGAAAAATTCGTTTTTGGGACAGGTTTAGAGTTGTACAGGGAGAATATCTTAAAATCGTAAATGTCAAAAAATGTCGAAATATTTACCGAACAAAAATTTGTAAAAAATATTGACTTGTTATAAAAAATCATCTATACTAGAATGCATAGATGGGATAGTATAGAGGAATGTGGTTAGTATCACCAAATCAAAATAAGAGGAGGTGATGCGTAATGATAGAAGTATTATTCGTTTTATTACATATATTTGTTTTTACAACAATATTTTTATTGATTACAGTTATTGCCTTAATTATTTTTATAATAATAATGGCTAAATAATTTAAATCACACCTCTAAAATAGGACTCTGGGGTGTGATTTTTTCAAACTCAGATACTAACCACAATTTCAATGTGGTATCTCATCTTTATGTATATATTATATCACAAATTATAAAAAAGTAAATGACTTTTAAATAAAAACTTTTAGAGACAAAAAAGTTGAGGAGGAAAGCTAATGCAAGTTATTTCAAGTAAGGATAATGAGATTGTAAAAAATATAAGAAAACTTAAGGAGAAGAAATACCGTGATATAGAGAATTGCTATGTTATAGAAGGTATTAAATTGATAGAAGAGGCTATTGCGGAAAATGCGAAGATTAAAGAAATAGTAGTTTGCGAAGAATGCATAAATAGCGGAGAGATAGATAAAGACACTTTATACGAAATAGCAAAATATAATG
Source organism: uncultured Clostridium sp. (assembly GCA_946578345.1). Taxonomy (GTDB): domain Bacteria; phylum Bacillota; class Clostridia; order TANB77; family CAG-508; genus CALXVA01. Next base: position 7,362 of record CAMOBD010000013.1, on the reverse strand, counting down.
TTATTTATGTAACAGAGAAAGTGTTTAATGCAATAACTGATGTAAAAACTCCTCAAGGGATATTAGCAGTTATTGAAAAGAATACATCAAATAAAGATATTGACTATACACAAGATATAATTATTGCATTAGATGGTGTGCAAGACCCAGGCAACATGGGAACAATACTAAGGACAGTTGATAGTGCCAACCTAAATCAAATAATTATATCTAAGGATAGCGCTGACTGCTACAATCCAAAAGTAGTTCGTTCTACGATGGGAGCAATTTTTAGGGTAAATATAATTGAAGTGGATAATTTAAAAGAGACGTTGGAAGCGGTTAAGAAAAATAAATTTAAAGTAATGGTAACTGCATTAGATACAAATGACAGCATATACAGCGTGGACTATAACAAAAAAGTTATTGTGATAGGTAATGAGGCAAATGGAGTATCTAAAGAAGTGCAAGCAATTGCTGATGAGAAGGTAAAAATTCCAATGATTGGCAAAACAGAAAGCTTAAATGCGTCAGTAGCTGCTGGAATTATGATATATGAGTATGTGAGAAGAAAGGTTGACAAATAAATTGGGGACGGTCCCCCAATTTATCATAGATTAGCCGCTTATCTTCATATATTGCTCTTCATAATACAAACTCGACTTTTTGTCAATAGTATTATTCACTTTTTCATATATTTTATTCTCCAACTCTTGCATTTGCTGTAAAACTATGGTAAAATACTGTATGTAAAAAATTTACCTTATACTTAGTTTTAGGAAATCACACCACTTTAACTCAGTTTAAGGAAACAAAAAATATAGGAGGTGTAACTATGACAAAAGAAAGAAAACAAGAAGTTATTGAAACATATAGAAGAGATGAGAAAGATACTGGTTCTCCAGAAGTTCAAATTGCTCTTTTAACAGAAAGAATCAATGAACTTACAGAGCATCTTAAAGTTCACAAAAAAGATAACCATTCAAGAAGAGGTCTTCTTAAAATGGTTGGTTCAAGAAGAAATTTACTTAACTACTTAGCAAGAAAAGATGTTCAAAGATATAGAGATATAGTTGAAAAATTAGGATTAAGAAAATAATTTAAGGCTGGACGTTTTGGCTTTTTATGCCTAAACGTCCAATTTGCCAAAGAGGGTTTAGGCTAAAATATTATAGAGTGCTTAGCAAAAAAATGAAGGCATATAATGGCAAGAAATGGTGTGATATTATTTAGATAAAAGCTTGTCATAAAAATGACGAAAAGTGTCGCAAAAAGGCCTGTCCCTAAAACGACAAATAGCACAGAAAATTAGTAGGTAGCTTGTATAATGTGCTACTTATAAAAAGAGCATAGTATAGAGGTTACAACTAATTTTGTGCTATTGAATTATAAAAAAAGAAAGGAGTAGTACGAATTATTCGTACATGTGAAAGAAATGTTTAAAAGTTATAGTACAAAATTAGCAGGAAGAGATTTAACAATAGAAACAGGAAAAATTGCAGGACTTGCAAATGGAAGTGTAGTTGTAAAATATGGAGATACAGTTGTAATGGTTAATGTTACAGCTGCAAAAGAGCCGAAGGAAGGAATTGACTTTTTTCCTCTTTCAGTAGATTATGAGGAAAAGTTATATTCAGTAGGTAAGATACCAGGAAGTTATACAAAAAGAGAAGGAAAGCCATCAGATAAGGCAATACTTACATCAAGAGCAATAGATAGACCTTTAAGACCTTTATTCCCAAAGGATTTTAGAAATGATGTATGTGTTACAGCAACAGTATTATCAGTAGAGCAAGATAATAGCCCAGAGGTTTGTGCCATGATTGGTGCTTCTGCAGCACTTTCAATCTCAGATATTCCATTTGGTGGACCAACAGCAGCAGTAAATGTTGGTTGGGTAGATGGAGAAATAGTTATAAATCCAACAGTAGAGCAAAGGGAGAAAAGTAAATTAACAGCAACTGTTGCTGGAACTTTAGAGAAGATAACAATGATTGAAGCAGGAGCAGATGAAATTCCAAATGATACAATGCTTGATGCAATAAAGAAAGCTCATGAAGAAATCAAAAATATTTGCCACTTCATATCAGATATTCAAGCTGAGATAGGAAAACCAAAATTTGAATACAAATCATTTGCAGTAGACCAAGAATTTTATCAAGATATAGTAGCAAACTTTAAAGATAGAATGTACCAAGATGTACAAGCTACAGACAAAGAAGTAAGAGATGCAAACATTGATAAAATTACAGAAGATATCACAGCATATGTTGCAGAGAAATATGGCGAAGAAGCTGTAGAAGAGAGAAAATCTGATATAGCAGATAGCGTTCATGACCTAGAAAAGGCATGTGTTAGAGAGATGATATTAGAAGAACATAAACGTCCAGATGGAAGAAAAATAGATGAAATAAGACCACTTTCTTGTGAAGTAGGACTTCTTCCAAGAGTGCATGGAAGTGCGCTATTTACAAGAGGTCAAACTCAAGTAATGTCAGTTGTAACACTTGGAATGATGAGCGAAGAGCAAATGCTAGATGGAATAGATGAAGAAGAATCAAAAAGATATATGCATCAATATAACTTCCCATCATACTCAGTAGGAGAAGCAAGACCATCAAGAGGACCAGGTAGAAGAGAAGTAGGACATGGAGCTTTAGCAGAAAAAGCATTAGTTCCAGTTATCCCATCAGAAGCTGAATTCCCATATGCAATAAGAGTTGTATCTGAGGTACTTTCTTCAAATGGTTCAACATCACAAGCAAGTATTTGTGGAAGTACACTTGCTCTAATGGATGCAGGTGTTCCAATAAGAAAACCAGTTGCAGGTATTTCAACAGGTTTAGTAACAGATAAAAACGATCCAAATAGATATATAATGCTTACAGATATTCAAGGAATAGAAGACTTCTTTGGAGATATGGACTTTAAGGTTGGTGGTACAAAAGATGGTATCACAGCTATACAAGTTGACATTAAAATTGATGGATTAACATATGACATTATAAAAGAAGCATTTGAAAGAACAAAAGTTGCAAGAGACTATATATTAGACGAAATAATGCTACCAGTTATAGATAAACCAAGAGCAGATATTTCTAAATATGCACCTAGAATAGTTACATCACAAATAGCAGTTGACAAGATAAAAGATGTAATCGGACCTGGTGGAAAGATGATAAATAAAATAATTGATGAAACAGGTGTAAAAATAGATATAGAAGACGATGGTAGAGTTTGCGTATATTCAAATGATTTAGATAGCGCAAATAAAGCAATGAAGATGATACAAGACATAGCAAGAGAAATAGAGATTGGCGGAATATATGATGGAACAGTAAGTAAAATAATGTCATTCGGAGCATTCGTAGATTTAGGCGGAGGAAAAGAAGGCTTACTACACATCTCAAAAATTTCTAGCAAAAGAATAGAAAAAGTTGAGGATGTCCTTTCAGTAGGAGACGAAGTTACAGTAAAAGTAAGCGACATAGACCATCAAGGGAGAATAAATTTAAGCATGAGAGACTTAGAAGCAGGAAATAAAGATAATAAAGAAGAATAAGCTCGAACAAAGGGGACGGAGCATTCGTTCGAAATTTCGAACAAGAGGGACACACCTAGCTATTGTATAAATGTAGTAGGTGTGTTTTTTGTGCAATTATATATCAGAGTATAACAATAAAAAGATTACAAAAATGTTACAGAAATATTACAATATAAAAACTTTTACCTAAAAATTCTGCAAACGGTCGTCAGAATCGAAAATAGGTGGCAGAAATAAAACAAAGTAAACATAAACAAAAGGTTATCCAAACACAAGGTGAATGCGGATAACTTTTTCGGTATGTGGATAAACTCGAACGAATGCTCCGTCCCCTTTGTTCGAGAAAACAAAAAAACAATTAAAATTTTCTTAAAATAGTTGTAAAAATTGTAAAAAATTGATATACTTATGGTATCGAGAAAAATTGGACAAACTTTGTTAAAAAATATATATTTTAGGAGGTATCGTTATGGACGAGAATAAAGAAGTAAATGAAGTTACAAATGAGATAAAAGAGGAGGTTGCATTAGAAAGCAATAGCAACATTAAAATTGCTGATGATGTAATTGCTGTAATTGCAGGTGCTGCTGCATCAGAAGTGCCAGGAGTTTCTTCTATGGCAGGTGGATTTGCAGGAGGTATTTCTGAAGTATTTAGTGGAAAGAAGAACTTTGCTAAAGGTATTAAAGTTGAAGCTGGAGAAAAAGAGACAAGAATAGATGTTAACATTATTGTAGAATATGGTGTTAGAATTCCAGATGTAGCTTTTGAAATTCAAAGTAGAGTAAAGAAAGCTGTTGAAAACATGACAGGATTAAAAGTTGTTGATGTAAATGTTCATGTACAAGGTGTTAATACAGATTCAAACAATCTAGAAGAAGTAAAAACAGAAGACTCTAATAAAGCAGAATAAGAACAAGGCGACATTAGTCGCCCTTTGTTGGTAATGGAAAGGAATGAATAATTATGAAAACAATAGAAAAAATAACATTAGTACTTTTTTCTACACTAATGCTTATAGTATCAGTAATATTATGTTTAACAATATTTGGGTGGATAGACACTGCGGATATAGGAAATGTTTTGAACATTGCTATTTCTAACAATGTATCATCTAATGTTATATTAGTGCTAAGTATCATATTTATATTACTAGCAATAAGATGTATCTTCTTTGATTCTAGTTCTAAAGAAAAGGAAGAATACAAAAATGGAATATTGCTTGAAAATGTAAATGGAAAGCTTTTAATAACAAAAGAAACTATAGAAAATTTAGTAAATGCTGTAGTTAAAGGATTTGATAGTGCAGAAGAGGTTACAACACAAATAGAGTTAGATAATGAAAATAATTTGAAAGTGTTTGTAAATATGAGTGTTAAAGAAAATGCAGTTATCAAAGAATTATCTACAAATCTTCAAAACAAGATAAAAGAAGCTATAAAAAGAGCTTCTGACCTAGAAGTTAAAGAAGTAAATATTAAAGTTAAAAATATAGAGCCAGTAAAAGATAATATTGCAGGAGTTTAGAAAGGAAGTTGGCAATATGGATGATTTTAAGAAATTTATGTCTCAATATGGAGGAATGGTTATTGGAATAATAGTTGCCATAGTGCTATTATTAACAAGATTTTACCTACTAATAATTGGGATTATACTAATTGCTGTATGTGGATATGCAGGACATTATATTCAACACAACAAAGATAATGTAAAAGAAAAATTAAAGAATTTTATAGATAGGTTATAAAGGGGAATTAAAGCAAAATGAGTATGTCAGAAAATAGAAAAGTAGCATTTGAAATAGTATATAGTTTAGAAAATCAAAATACAAAATATGAAGATTATAAAGAAAACATTGATATGTTTTTTGAATCAAGAGATATACATGGAAAGGCTACAACAAAATATATTAAAGATGTAGTTTATGGTACTAAAAGACATGGAAAACAAATAAAGAAACAAATAGAAAATTGCTTGTCTGAAAAGTGGAGTTATGATAGAATATCAAAAGTAGATATAGCTATTTTAGAAGTAGCAATTTTTGAAATATTGTTCTTAAAAACACCATACAAAGTAGCTATAAACGAAGCTGTTGAAATTGCAAAAATGTTTGGAGATACAAAATCACCAGCATTTGTTAATGGAGTGCTTGCAACAGTTGTGAAGAATAATGGAGTGGTAGAAAACTATGACATATAATCCAATAAGTGTAACAGACTTAAATAAATATATAAAGGATAAAATTGCAGGAGATGAAATGCTAAATAATGTACTTGTAAAAGGAGAAATTTCCAATTACAAACATCATTATACAGGACATCTATACTTTACATTAAAAGATGAAAACTCTTTAATAAAATGCATAATGTTTAAAGGGTATGCTGCAAATTTGAAATTTGAGCCAAGAGATGGAATGAAAGTAATGGTATTTGGCACTGTTTCTGTTTTTGAAAGAGATGGTGTGTACCAAATATATTGCAAAGCAATGCAAGAAGATGGAATGGGAAGCTTGTACAAAGCATACGAGGAAATGAAAGCAAGACTTGCTAAAGAAGGACTATTTGAACAGAGTCACAAAAAGAAGATACCATTAATGCCAAAATGCATCGGAGTACTTTCATCAAATACAGGAGCTGTAATAAGAGATATAATAAATGTATCTACAAGAAGAAATCCAAATGTGTACATAAAACTTTTACCAGTACCTGTACAAGGAGAGGGAGCAGCAGAAAAGATAGCCCATGCAATAAAATTAATGAACGAGCAAAAACTTGCAGATGTTATAATAATTGCAAGAGGCGGTGGTTCATTAGAGGACTTATGGCCATTTAATGAAGAAATTGTTGCAAGAGCTATATATGATTCAGAGCTTCCAATAATTTCTGCAGTAGGACATGAGACAGATTTTACAATAGCAGATTTTGTTGCAGACTTGAGAGCGCCAACACCTTCAGCAGCAGCAGAACTTGCAGTTCCAAATATATCTGATATAGTATTGAAATTGGAGTCATATAATAATAGATATAAATTAGCTTTAAAGAAAAAAGTTGAATTTATGAAATTAAGATATGAAAAATGCATGAATAGCAGAGTATTTAAAGAGCCAACACAAAAAATAAATGAAAAATATATGTTAATAGATATGAAAGTAAAATCAATGCAAAATAGTATATCAAAAATATATAATGCAAAGAAAACAAATATGGTAAAACATATTGCAAAATTGGATGCATTAAGTCCATTGAAGACTTTAACAAGAGGATACTCAATAGCAGAAATAAATGGGCAAGTTATAAAGTCTGTTAGTCAAGTAAAGAAAGATGATGAGATAAACTTGCGATTATCAGATGGAAGCATTAATGCAAGGGTGTTATAATTCACGGCTAGTTTTATGAAATCAAACAATGTATATTGTATTATGATAAAAAATATACATTGTTTGGCAATATAGAAAAACGTGAGTAGTAACAAGGCATTTTAATTAAAAATTTTAAACCAAAGGAGGAATTTTTATGAAGAAGAGTACGAAAACAATAATAGGAGTAGTGGTAATTATTTTACTTATAGCAGGTGTTTCTTGGGCAGCATATGAAGCTACAAAATCAGAGCCAGTTGATATGGCACAGACAAATGAAGTAGCAAGTGAAAATATGGGAATAACAAATACAGATGAAAATGCCATAGCAAATGAAACAGAGAATGTAACTGCAGAAAATGAAATTGCCAATGAAACAGTAGCAAATGAAGTTGCTCAAAATACTACAACAGATGACAATACAGACAAAAATGAGGAATACATTGGAAGCGGATCAGAAGTAGTTACTGGAACAAATGCAACT
>CAMOBD010000012.1 GCA_946578345.1 uncultured Clostridium sp. | reverse complement strand
TGAAACAAAGGGGACGGAGCATTTGTTTCAAAAATGAAACAAGAGGGACACACCTTAGATAAAATGTTATAAAACATTGCTAAGAGTGACCTCTTGTTTTTTAGGAGTTTATATATTCTTTATATCTCTTTTCTTGAATACTGCACAGCTTACAACAAGCATGATAACTAAGTAAACTAAACATACAATAATTGAGAATGGTACTGTCATTCCACTAAACATTGGAGTTCCTCCAAATAAATATTGTGTTAAATCCCAGTTTGGTGTTACAAAGTATATTATTTGTTTTATATTATATGCTAATGATAATTGATTTATAAATGGTGTTGCAATGTATCCTAAGAAAGGAAGTGCAACTGCTAATGCTGTGTTTGCAAATATTGTGCTACAAGCAAATGCAAGTGTTGTTAGTAAAATATATATTGGTAATTTGCATAGTCCAGTTAAGAAAATGTATGCAAATATATTCATTGTTTCTACTCTATTTGTATCGAAATTATAGAATATTGCTGGAATAGATAAACTATCAAATCCTTGTATTATTCCACCAAATATTAATTGTGATACTGCTATAAATGCGATTGCTAAAACTAATATGCATATGCAAACTATAAATTTTGACATTAGTATTTTAACTCTGTTATATGGTTTTACAAGTAAAAGTTTTATAGTTCCTTTATTAAATTCATCACTTACGATAGAACCAGCAATTACAATGCCGATAATCAAGATAAATAATTCATATTGATTAAATAAACTAAGTAAAATATCTCTATTATCTCCATAATTTAAAGTAATCATATTATCAATGTAATATTTATTCAAACTTGCTTGCTCAATAGAGTTATTGTAATCTTGTAATTCATCTGCACTTAACCTACTTAAATCACGACCTTCATAAGAAATGAGGTTAGATTTACAGCTAAGATAATTGTCCAATGCATTATTTAAAAAGCTAGGTGCATAACTTATATCTTTTTCTAATCTCCATTCATTAACCTGTTTCTTTAATTCCAAATCAGCAATAGTTTGATTGATTGAATTTAAAGTTTGTGTATCTTCTGTTTTTTCTTTCAATTTATATTGTTCTTCTAATGAAGTATTTATATCATCTAGATCCATGTTTACAAAATATTTCCAATCGCCAGATTTAAACTTTTCTATAGCTATGTCATAGGCATCTTTTGCTTCTTTATATGCTTCTTCAGTAATTTCGTCAGTATATTCGTGGCTAACCATGGTATATATATGGGTTGGAAGAACACTACTTATTATATATGCTTGCCAAGAATCTGAACCATATTCTTTAATTAATTTTGAGGTTTCTAGATTTACTTTCGTATCAATATACATAGATAAATCACTAGCATCCTCTGGATCTAACTCAGCAAGTTGCCATTCATAATATTTTACATCGTCATCATAATAATAGTAAGAATTATTATCATTAGTAGCTTTTATAACAATATTTGAAAGTATAATGTATGCTAAAGTGATAAATAATAAAATATAAATAGTTTTCTTTTTAAAAATTTTTGAAAATTCATTTTTAATTAAATTAATCAATTATATTACCCCCTGTCTTTTTTAAGAATGCATCTTCTAAGCTTAAAACCTCTTCTCTAACTGAATATACTTTTAAGTCTTGCAATACTAACTTCTTAATGATAAATGGTATATTTTCTCTATCAGAATGAACAATTAAATGTGTGTTATCATGAGCTTCTGACATATCGCCGATAACTATTCTAGCCTTTTTAGCATCATCAACTTCTATAATATAATTTCCTTCAGATGCATCTTTCTTAACTTGGTCTAAGTCACTTGTCTCAACGACTACACCATTTTTAATTATACAAACTTTATTACAAAAACTTTCAAGCTCTGCCAGGTTATGGCTAGAAATTAAGATTCCCATATTTTCTTCTTTAGCAAGCTTGATTAAAAGATTACGCAAATCTTTAATTCCTTCTGGGTCTAGACCATTTGTTGGCTCATCTAAAATTAATAAATTAGGTTTATGAAGTATAGCTTGGGCAACACCTAAACGCTGTCTCATACCTAAAGAATATTTTGATACCTTATCATTAATCCTATTTTCTAACCCAACTAATTTTATTACTTCTTGAATACGTTTTTCATCTATACCTTTATATAAATTAGAAATCAATTTCAAATTATCATAACCAGATAGATACATATACAAATCAGGATTTTCTATTATAGCACCAACTTTAGCAATTGCTTTTTCAAAATTCTTTTGAATATCAAATCCATTAATAGTAACCCTGCCACTGCCAATTCTTTGAAGTCCAAGTATCAATTTAATAGTAGTAGTTTTACCAGCACCATTCGGACCAATAAAACCTAAAATATCACCATTAGAAACTTCTAATGATACTCCTTTCAAAATTTCTTTTTTTCTAAAACTTTTATGCAAATCTTCACATTTTAAAATTATATTTTGCATATCATCCCTCCTTCGCTTGCCATATAGTCTAACATGAAAATCTTAAAAAGCAAGGGAGAAAAACTTAAGAAATTATTAAAGTCGCAACCTACCTCCAAAATTTATTCCATAACCCTAGCCAAAAGCAAATACATGTGATACAATAATAATGTGATATAAAAGGGTAAAAAGGTGGTAGCCAATAACCAGATGAAGGGTAGTGATAAAACTATGGAATTTGAAGGAATTGGAATAGGTGAGAGTAATTTTAAAGGACTTAGACTAAGAAAGAATTACTTTATAGATAAAACTATGTATATTAAAGATATCATAGATAATCAAGCAAGAGTATTGCTAGTAACACGTCCACGTAGATTTGGAAAGACTTTAAATATGAGCATGTTAAGATACTTTTTTGACTGTGATGTTAAAGATTCAAAAGAGCTATTTGAAGGATTAAAAATAATGGAACAGGGAGAAAAATATACATCAAAATTAGGGGCATATCCATGTATATATTTGACGTTAAAAGATGTAAATGTAGACGATTATGAACGTATGGCAACAGGATTTAAATCAGCAGTTCTAGATGCATATAGAGAACATAGATATTTATTAGATAGTGACAAAGTATATGATGATGAAAAGGCTCGAATAAATGATATCTTATATATTAGAGAAGATGAGGAACAATTAATAAAAAGTATAAGAGAATTAAGTGGATATTTATACAGACATTTTGAAAAGCCAGTAATGTTATTTATAGATGAATATGATGTACCTATTCAAGCTGCATATGTAGAAAAATATTATGAACAAGCTATAAAGTTTTTAAAAAATTTTTATACTACAACTTTCAAAGACAACCCATATTTGGAAAAAACAGTATTAACAGGAGTAAGTAGGGTAGCAAAAGAAAGTATTTTTAGTGGAGCAAATAACTTCAAAGTATTTACCGTGTTAGATAATGAGTTTGCGGATGACTTTGGTATAACATCAGAAGAAATGGATAAAGTAATTGAGGATTTTAATGTAAAAGAAGATAAAGAAGAAATAAAAAAATGGTATGATGGTTACAGAATAGGTAATGTAGAAGGAATATATAATCCATGGAGCATATTAAATTATTTGACAGATAAACAGTTAAAACCATACTGGGTAAATACAAGTTCAAATGATTTAATAAAAATGACAATAAAAAAATCAACAACAGTAAAAGAAAAAATGGAGAAATTGTTAAAAGGAGAGGCAATAGAAGTACCGATAGATTTAGAGACAATAATAGATGGAATAGAAGAAAATGAAAATAATATCTGGGGCTTGATGTTAGGAACGGGATATCTAAAAGTAGACGAAGTAGTAAATTTAGCAGAAGGAGTATATAAAGTAAAACTGCCAAATTATGAAATAAAACTATTATTCCAATCAATAGTTAGGTCATGGTTTAATGACAAAGTAATAGGAAATGATTTGAATAGTATTTTGAAAGATTTAGTAGAACTAAACTTAAGCGAGTTTGAGATAAAATTTCAAAAACTAGTTAAAGAAATGTTTAGTTATATGGATGTGGGAGAAAATACAGCAGAAAACTTCTACCATGCATTTGTACTAGGAATGCTAGTTGGATTAAAAGATAGTTACTATGTGAATTCAAATAGAGAATCAGGAATGGGAAGATACGACATAATGCTGGAGCCACAAGATAAAAATAAAAACAGCTTTATAATAGAATTCAAAGTGGCAAATGACATGCAAGAGAATACAATAGAAGATGTAATCGAAAGTGCTAAGAGACAAATAGAAGAAAGAGACTACGAGAGCAACTTGAGAGAAAGAGGATTTAACAATATAACTAAGATGGTGTTTGCCTTCCGTGGCAAAGAATGCAAAATGCAAGTTGTTTGACAAATTTTTTATACATGGTATAATATTTGTGGATAAAAAGGAGGAAGATAAGTAATAAAATGCGAATAAGATATAAACCGTGGGCGCGTAAGGAATTAGAAGAAAGTAAATTTTATATAGACAATCCAGAAGATTATAAAGGAAAGTGGAGAGAGCTTTTTAATAATGATAATCCGATTTTTTTAGAACTAGGTTGTGGTAAAGGAGGATTTATTTCTCAACTTGCTGTATACAATCCAGATATTAATTATATTGCTATAGATTTGGTTGATGCAATGCTTGGGGTAGCAAAAAGAAAAATTGAAGAGCAGTATAAAATGGCAAAGAGAGAGACTGACAATATATATATTACACGTTATGATATTGAAAGAATAAATAATATATTGTCTAAAGAAGATAATATACAAAGAATATACATAAATTTTTGTAATCCATGGCCACGAGGAAAGCATAGAAAGAAAAGGCTTACTCATACTAGACAATTAGAGAAGTATAAAGAATTTTTAGCAGAAGGAGCGAAAATTTACTTTAAAACAGATGATGATGGGTTATTTAATGATAGCATTAATTACTTTAAAGAGACAGGTTTCAATGTGGAGAAAGTCACATATGATTTGCAAAATGAAACTGACTTCTGGGAAAATATAGAGACTGAGCATGAGCAGATGTTTAAAGAGCAAGGTATAAAAATTAAGGCTCTTATTGCGTCTATTTAAGGAGGAAATTGATGAAGCAAATAAATGAAATTATTAATTTCTTTAAAAATATAACTCAAGAGCAATTAATAGATATAGGAATAGCATTAATAATCATCTTGTTTTTTTGCATATTTAGTAGAGTATTTTCATATCTAATAATTAAGATGTTTATGTTTAAAGAAAAAGATAGAAAGAAAATAAAAAATAGTCCTTTTTATAAACCATTAAAGGCACTATTCATATGTGCAGGTGTTTATGTTGCAATACTAATAATAAATCCACCAGCAGATATATTGGGAGTATGTAAAAAAGTACTTGATATATCGATAATTTGTATTATTGCTAATGGATTAGTTAATTTTGTTGATCCAAAAAAGGGAATTGTAAAAAAGTTAAAGAATGATGATATGCCAGATGGCAATAGAACTGTTGCTAGTTTTACAAGTAAAATTTTGAAATATGTAATATACATAGGAGCAGGGCTTTTAATTCTAGCTGTATTTGGTATAAATCCTTCAAGCCTTATAGCAGGTCTTGGAGTAGGAAGTGCAGTTGTAGCATTAGCTGCACAAGATTTTGTAAAAAGTCTTATTTCAGGATTTTCTATACTTTCCGATAGACCATTTTTAGTTGGAGACTGGATAGTAGTTGGAACGGATGAAGGAGAAGTTGTAGAAATATCATTTAGAAGTACAAAGATTAAGACATCAGACAATACAATTGTAACAATACAAAATTCAGTGTTTACAACAAACAATGTTGTTAACTGGTCTAGAATGAAACAAAGAAGATATTTATTAAATATTAAACTTCCTTTGGAAACTAATTCAGACAAAATTGAAAAAATAGTAAATAGAATTAAATTTGTATTAAATAATACAGATAATGTTGATAAAGATTCAATACAAGTACATTTTAATACAATTGAACTAGATGGAGTAAATATTCATATATTTATGTATACAGACATTGTAGCTTATGCACCATACTTGGCTTTTAGAGAAAATGTAAATGAACAAATTTTAAAAGTACTAGAATCAGAGAATGTGAAAATTGCATACCCTGGTCAAAACGTATATGTACACAATGTGGAAGAGGAAGAAGAAATACAATAAATTGTTACTGTTTAAAGGTTTTGAATAAAAAGCCAAAAATCAAAAATTTAAAAACAGTAACAATTTATTCATACAAAGGACATAATGCAAGTGTATAATATTATTAATTGTGATATATACGAAAGGAATGAGAGAAAATGAGTGATGTAACAGTTCTTGTAGTAGATGATGAATCAAGGATGAGAAAGCTTATCAAAGATTTTTTAATGCAGAAGGGGTATGGAATATTAGAGGCTGGAGATGGAGAAGAGGCTTTACAAGTATTTGAAGAAAATCAAAACAAGATAAAACTAATTCTTTTGGATGTTATGATGCCAAAACTTGATGGATGGTCTGTTTTAAGACAAATAAGACAAACATCAAAAATTCCTATTATAATGCTTACAGCAAGAGGTGAAGAACAGGATGAATTATTTGGCTTTGAATTAGGTGTTGATGAATATATTTCTAAACCATTTAGCCCTAAAATATTGGTTGCTAGAGTAGAGGCTATTTTAAAAAGGACAAACCCTGAAGAGAAAAAACTAAAAGATTATGGCGGAATAGTAATAGATTCAGAAGGTAGAACAGTTAGTGTGGATGGCAAACCAATCGAAATGAGTTTAAGAGAATATGAACTTTTAAAATATTTAGTGGATAATGAAAATATAGCACTATCTAGGGATAAGATATTAAATAATGTATGGAATTATGATTATTATGGAGATTCTAGGACTATAGATAGCCATATAAAGAAAATTAGACATAAATTAGGCAAAAAGGGCAAATATATCCAAACAATTCGTGGGATTGGTTATAAATTTGAAGTGAAGTGAGAGGTGGAAAATGAGAGATGAGAAGTGAGAGGAAAAAGAGCATAATAAATATCTCTCGCTTCACATAAAATCTCATCTCACATAGAGGAAGGAGGATAGATAAAATGGCTAAACCAAAGAATTACTTTAAGTCTGTAAGGTTTAAACTGTTTGTGACAATGTGTGTTGTTATAGCAGTAATAGTATTATGTCTTGTTGCTATAAATAGTGTGGTTTTAGAGTCATTTTATTTATACTCTAAAACTAATACAGTAATAGACGTGTATAATAAAATAAATAGCTACTATAATTCAAATAATAGTTCTAGCAGTATAGAGCAAGAATTAAGGAGAATAGCATTTAACAATAATTTTGATATTTATATAAAAACCAACGAAAATATAATAGCATTTAGTACTGATAAGGATTTATATTCTATTATTAATATGATTTCAGAAGCTGATAAAAGAGAAGAAGGACTTTCTATATATTCGGATGATAAAATAATCATACAAAGGGTAAATGATAGAGAGAATAATATTAACTACATATTATTACAAGGTTTATTAGATAATGGTTATGAATTATATATTAGCATACCAGCAATGCCAATAGAAGAAAGTGTGCAAATATCTAATCGAGCATTAATACTCATTGGTCTAATCATATTGCTTATATCAGCATTTATTGCATCATATATATCTAAGAAATTTACAGAGCCAATAGTTCAATTAAATGATATAACAAATAAGATGGCGAGACTTGATTTTAGCCAGAAATATAGAATAATAGATACAGATGATGAAATAAATGAACTTGGCAAAAATATAAATACTATGTCAGATAAATTGGAAACAACAATCAAGCAATTGAGAGAAAATAATAGTGAACTTGAAAAAGATATAGAAGAAAAATCTAAAATAGATGATATGAGAAAACAATTTATATCAGATGTATCACATGAGCTTAAAACACCTATTGCTCTAATTCAAGGGTATGCAGAAGGTTTGATAGAAAATGTAAATAATGATGAAGAATCAAGAAAGTTCTATGCAGAAGTTATTTTAGATGAATCAAATAAGATGGACACATTAGTAAAACAATTACTTGAATTAATGAAACTAGAATATGGAAAACGTGAATTTAATAATGAAAAATTTGATATTGTTGAGTTAATTAATGAAGTAATTAGAAAATGCAAAGTAATGATAGATGAAAAAAATATACAAATTAAATTTGAACATAATGGCCCAATACAAGTATTTGCAGATGATTTTTACATAGAGCAAGTTGTAACAAATTACTTTACAAACGCTATAAAACATGCAAAAGAAGTAGATGGAATTAAACAGGTAGATGTAAAGATAACTGAAAATACACAAAATGGCAAGGTAAGAATATCTGTAATTAACACAGGAGACAATATCGCAGAGGAGCATATAGATAAAATCTGGGGAAGATTTTATAAAGAAGACAGTTCAAGAAATAGAAATGATGGAGGAACTGGAATAGGTTTAGCTTTAGTAAAGGCCATAATGAATAATTACAAAAATGATTATGGAGTAATAAACCTAGAAAATGGAGTGGAATTTTATTTTGAGTTAGATAAGGAAGAAAAAATTAAATAATTTATATTTTTACGTTACTATTTAAAGGTCTTTTGCTTTATACATATTACCTAGATTTTATTCAAAGAGACCTTTAAATAGTAACTTTTTGAATAAAAAGAGTGAAATTTAACAAATTTTTTCTAAAATACATTTTATGAAAACACGGTAACTCTAAGGGAATAGCCACTTTTGTCGAATTTTGTCGTAATAAAATTCTTTACAAATCAAAATAAATATGGTAATATATGGGTGTAGTTAGAAATTGCAATTTTAAACTCAGAAAAATTTTTTAGATTAAATCTAAATTCAAAATGTTTTAATCAACGATTAAGTATTTTATTCTTAAAAATTTCCAAATTAAGAAAAATTACATTGGCAATCTATTATGAAAGGAGGGCAGTGGTATATATTTATTGCCTGAATGGAGGTATTATGTGTTAAATTATACAAGGAAAAATATTAATGTTATCGCTTTAATTATGACGATAATTATATGTCTGATTTTGTTTATAGTTCTAGATATGTATTTTTTAAATAATGCAAATATAAATGAGACATCAAACAGACCTATTTATACTGGTTCTATTAGAATTGAAGAGTATAACAATATAAAGAGGCAGGGAACAGGTGCAATGAAAGTGGAAAATACATTTCAAGAATTAATGCAGATTGCAGATATATATGATGAAGACACAATGATTGAGGAAATTGAAGGCACAAATGATGAAGAGGTACAACAAGTATCAAATTCAAATATGAACAATGTTACTACTGAGTATTTATCACAAATCTTAGATAAAGATAATGAATGGAGAATAAAAATACCAAAGATAAATGTTGATGCACCAATAAGAGCTGGGACTTCGCAAGATGTTTTAGCATTAGCAGTGGGACATTTTCCAGAAACTACGAGTTGGAACGGAAACGTAGCTTTGGCTGGACATAATAGAGGATACAGATGTAATTTCTTTCAAAACATAAAAAAATTGGAAGTAGGAGATAAAATAATTTATTCTACAGAAAGCGGAGAGAGAACATACAAAGTAGTCCTTAATAAAATTATTGAGCAAACTGACTGGAGCTATGTACAAGAAACAGAAGATAATAGAATAACTTTAATAACATGTGTTGAGAATATGCATGATTATAGAAGATGTGTACAAGCAGTTGAAGTTATATGAAATGAATATTTATTATAAAAACTGGTTGTTAGATTGCAAATAAAAAATTAATTAACAATAATACACATGTGAGAAATAATATGGATTAAAATTAAGAAAGGATGTAATATATGAAAATTAAAAGTATTTTAGCAATAACATTAGTGTTAATAACAATGGTCACTACCTTAGTAGGACTTGGCACAGAGGCAAAAGCGGCTACATATATAATAGATGAGGCAGACTTATATTCTAAAGGAGAACTAGTTTGTTTTACATATCAAGGAATAACAGTAGGTGTTGAATTTATTGTATATCAGAAGGATGGTATTGAATATCCGGCATATTGTTTGAATAGAAACTTGCCTGGTGTTACAGAAGAGGAAGAATATACTGTTTCAGCAGATAAATTAGTAACAGATGCAAAAATTTGGAGAGCAGTAACAAATGGATATCCATTTAAAACAGCGAAAGAGCTTGGATGTAATAGTGATATAGAAGCATTTGCAGCAACAAAAATGGCTGTATATGATGCAATGTATAACTATGACTGGAGCGATTTCAAAGGATTAGACGCACAAGGAAATAGAGTGGTTGCAGCTGCAGAGAAAATAGCAAAAGCTGCAAGAAGCTCATCTTCAACAAAACCAGTTTCTATTGTAAATGTGAAAACTGATGATACAAAATGGGAAATGGATACAATAGATAAAGATTATGCAAGTAAAACATATTATGTAACAACAAATGTAGACAGCACAAAATTTGATGTAAAATTAAATAATGTAAAAATTGAAAATGTTAAAGTAACAGATGAAAAAAATAATGAAAAAACAACATTTAAAACAGGAGAAAAATTTAAAGTTTTAATACCAATTTCAGAAATGGATAAAGACGGTAACTTTGAAATTGAAGTTACAGCAGATATGAAAACAAGACCAATTCTATATGGCGACTCAGGAGATAGTTCAAAACAAAGTTATGCATTAGCAGCAGGAGATTACGAATATGAGAGTACAAAATTAAGAGTGAATTATCTAAAAAATAATGCCTATATTGAATTGTTCAAGAAAGATGCAGAAACTAGAGAGCCTTTAAAAGGAGCAAAATTTAATATATTAGATGAGAATAAAAATATAGTTTATTCAGACTTAGAAACAGATGAAAATGGATTAGTTAGAATAAGCGGAGTAAAACCAGGGAAATATTATATACAAGAGATAAAGTCACCAGATGGATACACTGGATATGAGCAACTAATAGAAATAGATTTAAAATTAAATCAAGCGTATAGAGTAAATGTAAATAATTATGAAAAACCAGAAGATGAAGAAAAGAAAGTGGAAGATGAAGATATAACCGTAACAGGACAAAAAGAAATAAATCTTCCAAGAACAGGATTTTAAAAAACAGCCTTATTTTAACAAATATTTATTATGAATCATGACTAGGAATTTGAGTATGTTTCTCAAATTCCTAGTAAAAATAAATGATTTAAGAGATATAAAATACTACAAATAATAAAAAATTCGTTATAGAAATTTAATTTTTCTAATTAAATTTTGGTAGCAGGATAATTGATTAAATGACTGCTTATATGGTATACTATTGATAGAATAAAAAAGTGAGGTGTTGGAAATGCAACAAATAAAGAATTTACACGAAATAGAAACAATTATTAATCAAAACGGAGAAATGGTAATTAGTAAAAACAATAAAAATAATGTAGTAGTAATGAGTATGGAAGAATACAGAGATAATATTTTTGATAAAGAAACTGTATACAAACTCTTAAAATCTGAAGAAGACATTGAAAAAGGAAGAACAAGAAAAGCTACAGATGTTGTTAAGGAGTTCAGAGAAAAATTTGGATTCTAATAAACCGTTTGAAATAGAGTTTACAGATGAATGTATTGAAGAAATGCTCGACATTTATGAGTATATCTCTAATCATTTAAAAGAAAACAATATAGCAAAAAGATTGATGACAGAAGTGATAGATAAAATTCTAGATTTAGCAAATGCACCGGAAATATATGTGAAAATCGGTAAAGTAGATAAACTAAAAAGAGAATATCATAGAATGGTTTTCAAGAAGTATGTTATTCTTTATACTATAGATTTTGAAAAAAGAAAAGTATATATTTCAAGAATGGTGTATGGAAGAAGAAATTATTTAAATAATTAAAAAATCAGCATTAGAAATTTTTAATGCTGATTTTTCAAAAAATTCACACAAATATATGTAATTTATGGAAAAAATAGTGTATAATATAAATGTTAAAAAAAGAAACATGGAGGTTTTTATATTGGCTCAAGTAATAGTCTTAGTTATATTAATTCTAATTAACGCATATTTTGCGGCAACAGAAATAGCATTCATTTCTTTAAATGATGCTAAAATTGAAAAAGATGCAAAAGAGGGAAATAAAAAAGCAAAACAAATTTTAAAAATGTTAAAGTCGCCAAGTAAATTCTTGGCAACAATTCAGATTGGTATTACGCTTGCTGGATTTTTATCAAGTGCGTTTGCTTCAGATGCTTTTGCAGATGATTTAGCACCGATATTAAATAGCTGGATGCCATTTTTTAGTTTAGAGGTTTGGAGAGGAATTTCAATAGTATTAATTACAATAATACTATCATTCTTTACACTAGTATTTGGAGAATTGGTTCCAAAAAGATTAGCTATGAAATATTATGAAAAAATATCCTATGCGACAATTGGTGTAATTAGAGGAATTTCTGTAGTTACAGCTCCTTTTGTAAAATTACTTACTGCATCTACTAATATGGTATCTAAAATATTTGGAGTAGGAGAAAGCGAAGAAGAGGTTGTAACAGAAGAAGAAATAAAAATGATGATTGCAGAAGGAGAAGAAAAGGGAACAATAGAGCAGGGAGAAAGACAACTTTTAAATAATGTGTTTGAGTTTAATGATATTATTGTGTCAGAAGTAATGACACCAAGAACTGACATGTATGCAATAGACATAAACGATAATATCAAGGATATTTTAGATGAAGTTGATGAATTCAAATACAGTAGAATACCTGTATATGATGAAAGTATAGATGATATACAAGGAATATTATTTGTGAAAGATATGTTAAAACCTTTGAAAGACGGGAAAGATATAAATATAAAAGAAATTATGAGAGAGCCATATTTTGTCCCTGAATCCAAGGATATAGATGAATTATTTAAAGAAATGCAACAAAACAAAGTGCAAATGGCAATTGCAATTGATGAATATGGTGGAACAGCAGGATTAATTACAATGGAAGACATTATAGAGGAATTAGTAGGAAATATATTTGATGAATATGACGAAGAAGAAATAGATGTAAAGAAAATTGATGATAATACATATATTTTAAGCGGTACTATTACATCATATGAACTAAAGAAAATATTTGGAATAGAATTGCCAGATGGAGATTATGAGACATTATCTGGATATTTGTTAGATAGACTTGGCAGAATTCCAGAAGAAGATGAACACCCTGTAATAGAAGATGAAAAACTAACCTACAAAGTAGAAGAAATAGAAGATAGAAGAATTAAGTATGTTAAAATATGCAGGAACATGAATGAGAATGTAGAAGAACAAGAGAATAATGATAAAGAAGATTAAAACAAAGGAGAGAGGGCAATGAATAAAAAGAAGATAATTATAATAGCAATAGTTGTAGTATTAATAATAGCATTAGCAATAGGATTGACAATGTATTTTATGAAAAGAGCAAAATATGTTTATGATATAGAAATGGTTTCTGACATAGAATATAATGTTATAAATGTAGACAATAGAGTCGGAGTAATAGATAGAAATGGAAATGTAGTAATAGAGCCAAACTATGATGTTGTACAAATTCCTAGCCCATCAAGACCAGTATTTGTATGCATGTCAAACTATAATACAGAAACACAAGAATATGAAACTAAAGTATTAAATGACAGAAAAGAACAAATACTTACAGGATATGAAAGCGTGCAAGCTATCCCCGCAGAAACAACTGCAGATGGAGTACCTTTTGAAAAAAGTGTACTAAAATATAAAAAAGATGGTAAGTATGGACTAATAAATCTTGATGGAAAAGAAATTACTGATGCTATATATAATGACATTTCTGCCGTAAAATATAAAGAAGGAATGTTACTTGTAGAGCAAGATGGCAAATATGGAGTTATAAATATAAATGGAGTACAAGTAATAAAAACAGAATATGATAATATAGCTGTTGATAATTATTATGATGTCAATACAAAATATCAAAAAACTGGATTTATTGTATGCAAGACAGAAGAAAATGGATATAGATATGGATATATAAATTATAAGGGAGATAAAGTCCTTGACACTGAGTATACAGAAATAGAAAGAATATCAGAAATAGAAGATGATAATAACATTTATCTAGTAGCATATAGAGATGGACAAGCAGGATTATTAAGAAACAAGAGCAATATCCTTGAATATGAATATGAAGAAATAACATATAATGCATACAATGATGTATTTGTAATACAAAGAAATGGCAAGCAAGGAGTAGTAGATAGAGAAGGCAATGTAAAAATTGAGCCTTTGTATACTAA
Source organism: uncultured Clostridium sp. (assembly GCA_946578345.1). Lineage (GTDB taxonomy): Bacteria > Bacillota > Clostridia > TANB77 > CAG-508 > CALXVA01. Next base: position 20,392 of record CAMOBD010000012.1, on the reverse strand, counting down.
CTTAACATTTGGAGGAATATATGTAAACGCACAAGAAGATGGAACAAGCAAAATAATAGATTTAAATGGAAATGAAGTAACAGACGGATATATATATAAAATGCCAACAACAGATGGTCAGCATAGCATTGTGTATGGAGAAGATGATGTATATAAAATAATAGATAATAGTGGAAACATTGTTGTTGATAAGGATTATACTTATATTGAAGAAATTAATAATAATAGATTTATAGTAGCAAATTATAATAATAATGGAATAATAGATTTAACAGGAAAATCACTAGTGGATTTAAAATATAGTAGCATATTTAAGCTAGATAATACAGAATTATTACAAGCTAATATATCTTCTACAAATACAATAAGCTTGATAAATCAAAATATGGAGATAGTTGCAACCATGGATGAAGCGGGAGTAGAAGTTAAAGATAATTATGTAAGACTTTATTCAGAAACAGAAAATAGATATTTTGACTATGCAGGAAATGAGCTTACAGCTAAGGAAGTATTTCCAAACAACCAGTTATATGCTAAGAAGATAGATGATAAGTGGGGATTTGTAGACAAAGATGGCAATTTAAAAGTACAAAATGAATATGATATGGTTACAGAATTTAATGAATATGGATTTGCAGGAATAAAATTAGATGGCAAGTGGGGAGTAATTAATCAAAATGGAGAAATTGTTCAAGATCCAACTTATGAATTAGATATAGTGAGTCCAAGTTTTATTGGTAAGTATTATAGGGCAGATGAGTGGTATGGAAGTAACTATTACACTAATGCAAGTAGCGCAGATGAAGAGATAGATGGAGAGAGTGAGTAGGAGTTATACGAGGGGAAAATCAAAATGGAAATTTATGAAAAATTTGGTATAGATGAAGAGGTAATAAAACTAGCAGAAAGAGTAGAAAAAGAAATAAAGCCAGTTTTTGAAAAGATTGATAAAGTGTGTGAGTACAATTCGCTAAAGGTATTATCAGCTTTTCAAAATAACAATATTTCTGATATGCATTTTAATCAAACAACAGGATATGGTTATGGAGATGTTGGAAGAGATACATGTGAAAGAGTATTTGCAGATGTTTTGAAAGCGGAAGATGCTCTAGTTAGGGGACAATTTATTTCAGGAACTCATGCTTTAACAGTTGCTTTGTTTGCTTTTTTGAGACCTGGAGATACAATGCTTAGTATTGCAGGAAAGCCATATGATACACTAGATGAAGTAATTGGAATTGTAGATAATCCAAGTTCTTTAAAATCATTTGGTGTAAATTTTGAAAAAATAGATTTAATTGATAATGAATTTGATTTTGATGCTATAGAAGCAAAATTAAAAAATCAAAAAATCAAATTAATAGAAATACAACGCTCAAAAGGTTATAGTACAAGAAAAAGCATTACAATAGACAAATTAGAAAAAGTAATAGAACATATAAGAAAATTTGATAAAGATGTAATAATAATGATTGATAATTGCTATTGTGAATTTGTAACTGAAAAAGAGCCTTTAGAGGTAGGAGCAGATGTGATAGTTGGTTCATTAATAAAAAATTTAGGCGGAGGTATAGCACCAAATGGAGCATATATAGCTGGTAGAAGTGACTTAGTAAATTTAGCAGCTGAAAGATTAACAGCTCCTGGAGAGGGCAAAGAAGTTGGTCCATCTTTAGGAATTACAAAATCAATTTTGCAAGGGTTATTTATGGCACCATCGGTTGTAGCAAGTAGCTTAAAAACAGCTGTATTTGCAAGTAAAATATTAGAAGAATTAGGGTACGATGTAGAGCCTAAATATAATGAGGATAGAGCAGATATAGTACAAACAATTAATTTTAATGATGAGCAAAAATTAATTAAGTACTGCCAAGGAATACAAATGGGCTCACCAATAGATTCAAACTCAATACCTGAGCCATGGGACATGCCTGGATATACAGATAAAGTTATAATGGCAGCAGGAGCATTTACACAAGGCTCATCGATAGAGCTTTCTTGTGACGGACCAATAAGACCACCATACACAGCATTTATGCAAGGAGGACTTACATATGAGTATGGAAAGTTGGGAGTTTTAAAGGCAGTGCAAAACATGAGAGGGTAGCAGTTTGGGTTAAATTGTATTTTGGCGTTGTTAAACTTTGCTGCGAAAATCCTCAGCGTACACAAAGTACGCTTCCGGTTTTCTTGCTCGTTTGCCTAGCCAAAATAGCAATTTTCCTCCAAACTGGAATTTTTAAATTAATAGATTTTTTAAAGAGAAAATGGTATAATAATATTGTGAATTTATTTATGGAGGTAGTCATATGTCTATAGAAAAACAAAAATTATATAATGAAATAGATACATTACCAGAAGAACTTATTAATCAAGTCATTGATTTTATTGAATATTTAAAATTATCACATATAGATAAAGAGGCTCCAGACAGTGTAATAATAAAAAGTAAAAAAGATTTAAAAGAAAAATTGCAAAAAGGCTTAGATGATATAAAAGCAAACAAAGTATTTTCTTTAGATGAAACTTTTGCGAAAATAGATAATATATAAAGATATAAAGAGAATGGAGTAATGTCATGAAAAAATATATCTTTTAACAAATCACAATTTGGTAATTTGCTAGAAGAATATATAATTATGAGTTGATAAAATAAAAAGAGGTATAAAAATTGAAAGTAATAGTAATTGGTGGAGGGCCTGCTGGAATGATAGCTGCAATGGCCTCTGCACAAAATGGAAATGACGTAACAATTCTTGAAAAAATGGAGATGCTTGGAAAAAAGCTTTTGATAACAGGAAAAGGTAGATGTAATATAACAAGCAGTCTTCCTATAGATGAGTTTATAAAAAACATACCAGGTAATGGTATGTTTATGTACAGTAGCTTTAATAATTTTACAAATGAAGATATTATAAAATTGTTAAAGCAAGAGGGTGTAGAAACTAAGGTAGAGAGAGGCAACAGAGTTTTCCCAGTTTCTGATAAATCACAAGATGTCCAAAAAGCATTTTTGCGAATACTAAAAAAACTAAATGTAAACATTATAACAAATGCTAGAGTAAAAAAGATTCTAGTGAATGATGTTGCAAATAATATAGAAGATAGACAAGAAAGTAAAAATTGTGAAAAGATAAGTAATGAAAATGAAATGAAACAAAGTCATAATTTAAAATACGAAAATAAAAAGGAATTTGCTAATAAAAATAATAGTGAAATGAAAATGCTTGTAAAAGGAGTAATAGCAAATATAAATGGAAAAGATACAAAAATAGCTGCAGATAAAGTGATTTTGGCAACTGGTGGAATGAGCTATCCAGGAACAGGTTCAACAGGAGATGGTTATAAACTAGCTAAAGAATTAGGACATACTGTAACTAAAATTAGAGCCTCACTAGTACCATTAACTGTACATGGTGGAAGAGATTTAAAAATATGCAAAAGTATGCAAGGATTGAGTTTAAAAAATGTTAATATTAAGATAAAGGATACATCAAAAAGTAAAGTAATATATGAAGACTTTGGAGAAATGCTTTTCACTCATTTTGGAGTATCAGGACCAACAATACTTAGTGGCTCAGCACATTTATTAAGGTATAAGAATGTAGATGAACTTTTGAAGGATAGAAAAATAGTTTTAAGTATAGATTTAAAGCCAGCATTATCAGAAGAAAAATTGGATGATAGAATATTAAGAGATTTTAATGAAGAGAAAAATAAGGACTTTAAAAACAGCTTAGATAAGTTATTACCAAAGAAAATGATAGATGTAATTATAAAGCTATCTGAAATTAGTCCTAATAAAAAGGTAAATGAAATAACCAAAAAGGAAAGATTAGAATTAGTACATTTGCTAAAAAACTTGGAAATTAGCATATCAGGATTTAGACCAATAGAAGAAGCAATTATAACTTCTGGAGGAATAAACATAAAAGAAATAAATCCAAAAACAATGGAATCAAAAATAGTAAATGATTTGTACTTTGCTGGAGAAATAATAGATGTAGATGCATATACAGGAGGATTTAATTTACAAATTGCATATTCTACAGGTTATACAGCAGGAAAAGAATAAATTATGTAAATTAATTGTGCAATTGGGGACAGTCCCCAATTGCACAGGTGAAAGGAAATTGGAATGGGAGATTTAAGAACAATTGATGAAACTAGTATGGCAGAAGTAGAAGAAAAGCGTTCTAAATTTATAGCAAATGCTTTTTATGTGACTAGTGTTAAAGAAGCGGAAGAAATTTTGGCGAAAATCAAGAAAAAATATCATGATGCTAGACATAATTGTTATGCATATATAATAAAGGAAGATGTAATAGTAAAAAAATCAAGTGATGATGGAGAGCCAAGCCGGTACTGCAGGGGCTCCTATTTTAAATGTATTAGAAAAAAATAATTTATGCAATGTGCTTCTTGTTGTTACAAGATATTTTGGTGGAATATTGCTAGGTGCAGGTGGACTAGTAAGAGCATATACAGAAGCAGCTGTAAAAGCAATAGAACTAGCAAATATTGTGCAAGAGGAAGAAGGATTTGAAATAGAAGTAGTCGTAGATTATCAAAACTTAGAAAAACTCAAATATTATTGCAATAAGAATAATATTAAAATTGTAAAAATAGATTATAAAGATGTAATTATTTGCAATCTTGAGGTTACTAAACAAGAAAAAGAAAATTTGACTAAAGAATACAACGAAACGATAAATATATTGGAATATAAAGTAATAAGAGAGAAACCTATAAGAAAATTTGAAAAAAATCAAAAAAATTGAGAAAAACTATTGTAAAATTTTGGAAAAAGATATATAATCTGACTGTAAAATTTTTACAATTTTAAATATTTATTAGGGGGATAGAAAATTGAGTGAGAAAATTAAAGTATTAGTATCTGATGACAACCAAGATTTTGCAAGAACATTAGTAAGTTATTTAACAAAAGATGAAGACCTAGAAGTAGTAGGTGTAGCAAGAGATGGGCAAGACGCGTATGACAAAATAGTGGAGGAAAAGCCAGATGTTGCATTATTGGACATAATAATGCCACATTTAGATGGATTAGGAGTTCTTGAAAAAATTAATTCAAGTAATTTAGAAAAGAAACCTATGTGCATCATTTTATCTGCAGTAGGACAAGACAAAATAACACAAAAAGCAATTGAGTTAGGAGCACAATATTACATAGTAAAACCTTTTGATATAAGCATATTAGTGAAAAGAATAAAAGAACTAAAATATTATCAACCATCAAATAACAAATCAAATATTATAGAAAGAGAATTTAACACACAATATATAGAAATATCCCCAGAAAATAAAAATGAAGAAAAGAATTTAGAAGCATTAGTTACAAATGTAATACATGAAGTAGGTGTACCAGCACATATTAAAGGTTATCAGTACTTAAGAGAGGCAATTATAATGGTAGTAAGTGATATTGACATGATAAATCAAATCACAAAACAATTATATCCAGAAATTGCAAGCAAATATCACACAACCCCAAGCAGAGTAGAACGCGCAATCCGCCATGCAATAGAAGTTGCATGGGGAAGAGGAAAGCAAGATGTAGTAGAGCGAATTTTCGGCTATACAGTTTCAGCAAGCAAAGGCAAGCCAACAAATAGTGAATTTATAGCGATGATTGCTGATAAATTGAGGCTTGAATTAAAAACAGCATAAGAAATAAAAAACTTCTATTTGTTAGAAAAGTTTAAAATCTAACAAATAGAGGATTTTTTTGTGAAATTTTGTTTTGTTCGCTAGACAAACAAGTAAAAGTATACTATACTGAATTGCATAGGAAATGAGAATAAGCGGAGTGTGTTGCCACCTTACATATTACACAGTTACATCTGTGAGAAAGCGAGGTGGTGCTATGGAAACATTATTATTAAAAATAATATACCTACTATTCTTTGGACTAGTAGGAGTTACTATCATAGCTATTGCCTTGATTATTGCATTAGTGATAATTTTGAGCAAATAAAAAAATAAACCATTCTGCTTGGCTGAGTGAAATGGTTTATTTTTAAATCAAATTCGGCAACCACTTTGTGGCTCTCATTTTCTATACTTATTATACACAGATTTTTTATTTTTGTCAAATAGAATTTGGAGATTTAGCAATAATTGTCTTGAATCAAGGGCTAATATATGGTATATTAAACGATGAAAAAACAGTATAAAATAGGGGTAATTTAATGGATAATTTGAGAAAAAAACTATTTGAGCTTGCTGATGATAAGTACAGAAAATTTCAAAGTAGTTTATGTCCTAATATAAATGACATAATAGGAGTTAGAATACCAAAACTAAGAGAGATTGCAAAAGAAATTTCAAAAGGTAATCCTAAACAATTTTTGGATAATTATAAATGTGAATATTTTGAAGAAAAAATGATTTATGGATTAATAATAGGATATATGAAAGAGGAGGTTAAAATCAGACTAAAGTATTTAGATAGATTTGTACCAATGATTGATAACTGGGCAATTTGTGACTGTTGTTGCTCTACTTACAAATTTACCAACAAAAATTTAAAAAAAATGTTTGAATATATTCAAAAATATATAGTTTCTAAAAATGAGTTTGAAGTACGATTTACATGTATAATGCTCATGGATTACTATTTAGTGGATGAATATATTGACATTGTTTTTGAGATTTTTAATGGGATAAAATTAGATAAATATTATGTACAAATGGGAATTGCGTGGGCAATATCAGTGGCTTTTATTAAATATGAAGAGAAAACCAGAAAATTCTTGAAAAATAATTCTTTAGACAAATTTACATATAATAAAGCTTTGCAAAAAATAATTGAGTCTAATAGGGTTAGTAAGGATGTTAAGGCAGAAATGAGAGGAATGAAGATATAACGAGTTCGTTAAATAATTGCGTTTTGGCGAACTAAAAAATGGGGGTGACAGATAAATGGAGTTTGATGAAGAGCGAAAAGATGATAGAGACTATGTTTTAGAAATGGTAAGTAAACAAGGAAGTTTGTTAGATTTGGCAAGTGATAGACTAAAAGATGATAAAGAAATTGTAATGGCAGCAATAAATCAAGATGGAAATGTTCTTGAATTTGCAAGTGATAGATTAAAAAATGACAAGGAAGTTGTACTTGCATCTGTAAAGAAAGTAGGATGGACAGCTTGTTATGTTAGTGAAAAGCTTTCTGATGATAAGGAGACCATGTTAGATGCTGTAAAGATAAATGGGCAAGAACTTTATTATGCATCAGAAAGGTTAAGAGATGACTATGATGTAGTCCTAGCAGCAGTAAGCAATAAAGGATTGATTTTCAAATATGCAAGTAAGAGATTAAGGGCAGAAAAAGAAATTGCAGAAGCAGCAGTGAAAAATGATAAGAGAGCATTGGAGTATATTTCTGATGAGGAATTAAAAGAAGAATTAAGTAAAGAGGCATCCTAAAGATACCTCTTAAATAAATTTATACATATAGAAAAAATAATTGAATAATTTTAAAAAAATGTCAAAGACTAGTAAGGGAATAGTTGTACCGAGAAAGGAATGTGGTTAAAGATGAAGATTTCTTGGGTTAAGTACGAGAAAGACCTAGAGAGTTTTAAAATACCAGAAAGACTAGGATTTGACGTTTTTAAATTGGATAATCCAGAAGAGACTGATAATAAATTAGAAGAGCTTATAAAACACAGATATGAGATGATATTTATTACAAATGAGATTGCTAGCTTTTCTGAAAACATTATAAAAAAATATAATAGAGATGATAATGTAAGCATCATAATTGCAAGAGGAAAAGAATAGAATGCAGTATATAAAATTCCGTTCCATCTTGCTGGCAGACATATGTTTAATTGCTACTATTTAAAGGCTTTTGATTAAAATCTATGAAATATGTATGTTGTAAATGTTTGCTTTCGGCCCCCAACATCGTACAAACTGTAAAAACTCCACTAAAGTGTCGTTAACAGTTTGTAAACTTGTCGGTCCCCACCTTAAGCACTCAAGCAAAATTTAAAACATACATATTTCATAGATAAAAAAACAAAAATCATAAAGCTTTAAATAGTAAAGAAAATAATAGAGTAATTAATGAGAGGGGAAAAGCCGTGCAAAAATATAATGATTTTGTTGAAGAGTTTGAAAGAAATTTGGATGATTTGAAAGAGGGTTATTCAAATATTATTTTTCTATGTATTGGGACAAGTAAAATTATTGGAGACTCTATTGGACCAGTTATAGGGAGTAGGCTAAAAGAAGTTGAAAATGAGATGGTACAAGTTTATGGAACAACAGATAATATGGTAAATTTTATTAATGCTAAAGAGGTTATAGAAAGTGTATATTCTGGTTATGAAAAACCATATATAATTACAATTGATTCGACTTTGAGCAACAGTAGGGAAAAGGGAGAGATTGTATTAGAAAAAGGATGGATAAAAATAGGGAAAGCGTTGGAAAAGAGTATATGCTATTATTCAAATATTAATATAAAGTGCATAGTTGGAAATAGTTATAATCAAATGCAGAAGAATTTGGAAGAACTTAATAATGTGAAATTATCAGATATAGTTAATATGGCAAGCATTGTGACAAATGGTGTGATAAATGTTTTAAGTAGGCAATCAGCAAAAGTAGCCCGTCCCCAATTGTCCTAAATTGAAAAAAGTCCTAGAAAAAGTAGATATTTTTGTATAGAATTAGAAAAAGATGGCAAAAATTTATATAACAAACTTTAATGTGAGATTATATAAAGAGCTATTATGGCTTAAACGGAGGTAAGAAAATGGGAGATATGAAAAATATTGTAGTACTTAAAAATTTGCCATCAAATATGATAGAAGAGGCTTTTGTGGTTTTAAAAGAGAACAAAAAAATGCATAAATGCCAAGTCGTTGATGCAAAAAATAATAAAAATAAAAATGAGGAGAAAAAAGAAGATAATAAATATATTATTAAGGAAGCGGAAATGCTTGTTAAGACGTATACAGAAGGACTAGTGAAAGAGTCGCCAAAGTGGAAAAACAATATGAAGAAGTTAGAAAGAAGATATAAGACTTCTGTAAAATTAAATTTTCTATTATTTTTCACAACAGTTGTGGGAATTGTGATGAGTATTATTGTTTAACAAAAATAAATTGAATAAGAATAAAACACACTTTATTTGAATAAGAATTAAACAAATAAAGTGTGTTTTTATTTTTAAAAAGATAATTACATTTTGGCGTTGTTAAACTTCGCTGCGAAAAAATAAACGAATGTGGGGGATGAATTTGGAAAGAACTATAAGCCAAGAAGAAAGAATTAGAAGAGCAGAAGAAATATATAATAGGCGAAAAAGAGCAAATCGGTGTAAGAGTGTCTACAAACAATGTTAATAGGGCAGAAAAAAAGAAGATGTCATTGTTTAAAAAGATGATGATGCAACTTGCGATTTGTGCAGTTATATACATAATTTTTTATTTAATAAAGAATACAAATTATATATTTTCAGATGATGTGATAAAAAAGACAAAAGAATTTTTGTCTTATGATATTAATTTTGGAGTTATACAAGAACAGATTTCATTATTTATAGATAGCAATAAAGATAAGTTTAATTTTTGGGGAGCAACAGATAGCGAAAATCAAAATGATATTGTAAATGAAGATATGACAAATGGAGTTACAAGTAATGTAGTAAACGAAGTACAAGCAAGTGAAACAAATACTGTAAATAATGTACATACAAACAATATAGCAAATGCGGTAGGAGGAATTGGTGGAGCATCAAATAATGAAGTAATTGAAACTAAAACTGATGGAGAAGAAAAATCACAAGCAGAATTAGATATAGAATATATAAAAGCAAATTATAGTTTCAAACTTCCTGTAACAGGGACAGTTACTTCGAGGTATGGAGAGCGAGAAGAAACAGAAGTGGTTTCAGCAAATCACCAAGGAATTGACATAGGAGCAAATGAAGGAACAGCTATTTATGCTGCAATGGAAGGAACCGTAACAGTTGCATCAGAAGAAGGTGAATATGGAAAGCATATAGATATAACGAATGGAGATGTTTTAACAAGATATGCACATTGTAGCAAACTTCTAGTAAAGGAAGGACAATATGTAAAACAAGGAGATAAAATAGCAGAGGTTGGCTCAACTGGTAATTCTACAGGACCACATCTTCATTTTGAAATTAGGAGAGATAATAGGATTGTTAATCCTGATGAGATTATAAAGTTTTAGTTGCTGTTCAGTATTAAAATTATTATTGAAAAATCCGTTCCATCTTGCTGGTAGAGATATATTGTGTTCTCCAAGTATTCGAACAAAATATATCTCTGCCACGTGGAACTATATTATTACCACGAATTAGGTGAGCATTCTATAAAATTTATACTGAACAGTAACTAATTTTAAACTTTTAGAAGGGAAGAAGAAACATGAGTATAAAAATTGATTTGAAAATATTTTTATTTCTATTTTTATTTTTACTAACATCACAGATAGAGATATACATAGTCCTTATGGTATTTGCTATAATTCATGAATTAGGGCACTTACTTGCAGGAGTGCTACTAAAATTTAAACCAAATGAAATGAGACTAACTCCATTTGGACTTCAAATTAGCTTTGATGTAGATGTTCAAGAATATAACAAAAAGAATAAAGAGTTAGCAGTTAAAAAAGCAATAATTGCATTAGCTGGACCTATAATAAATTTTCTAATAGCAGCAGTAATGATAGCAGTAGCAAAGTTTGGCATAAGTATTCAAAATATATATGTATATCAAATAATAATATATTCTAATTTGGTGATAGGATTGTTTAATCTAATCACTATATATCCGATGGATGGAGGAAGAGTTTTAAAAGAAATTCTAAAGCTTGCATTTGGAAATAAAAAAGCATATAAATATACATATTTAGTCTCAAAAACAGTTTTAATTTTATTAACAGCAGTGGCAAGCATAACAATACTTTACATACATAATATAGCAGTAGTTTTAATTCTTGGATATTTGTGGTATTTGGAAGTGCTTGAGATAAGAAGATATAATAGGAGAAAAGAAATAGAGAGGCTGGTGGAAGGAGTATAAAATTTGAAATTTATGAAAAACCATATATTAAAATTAAAAAGTGTGATATAATATTTATGTTAATACTAATAAAGGAAAGAGGAAAATGTTTAACATAGAAGAAGAGTTAAAAAAATTGCCACATAAACCTGGCGTATACATTATGCATGATAAAGACGACAAAATAATATATGTAGGTAAAGCTATTTCATTAAGAAATAGAGTAAGGCAATATTTTAGAAAAACAAATAAAACTAAAAGAATAGAAAACATGGTTGCTTTGATAGACCATTTTGAATACATTGTTACAGACAATGAGGCAGAGGCATTGATACTTGAATGTAATCTAATCAAGAAAAATATGCCTAAATTTAACGTGCTTTTAAAAGATGACAAAACATATCCATACATAAAAGTTAATGTAAAAGCAGAGTTCCCAGACGTGTATATTACAAGAAGAATTTTAAATGATGGAGCAAAATACTTTGGACCATATGCAAGTGCTGGAAGTGCAAAAGAAATGGTTGAGTTTATCAAATCTAAGTTTAAAATAAGGCAGTGTAGAAGTTTTAAGTATAAAGATAGACCATGTTTAAATTATCATATAAAAAAGTGTATGGCACCATGCATGGGTTATGTATCAAGAGAAGAATACATGAAACAAATAGATGAGATAATTGATGTATTAGAAGGAAAAACAGATAAATTAGTTAAACAATTAAATCAAGAAATGTTAGAGGCATCAAAAGGGATGCATTATGAGAAAGCAGCATATTTAAGAGACAAACTTATAGCAGTAGAGAGGATTTCAGAAAGACAAAAAGTTTCAAACATCTCAGAAAATGACATTGATGTAATTGGACTAGCTAGAAATGATACAAAAGTATGTGTAGAAATATTTTTTGTTAGAAAAAGTAAAATGATAGGAAGAGAGCATTTCTTCTTAAATGATTTAGTAGATGAAGAGTCAAAAGAAATCATATCAGGCTTTATAAAACAATACTATTTAGATAGGACAGTTCTTCCAAATAAAATTATGATAAGGGAAGAAATTGAAGATAAAGAAGTATTGCAAGAATGGCTTACAAAAGAAGCAGGCAGAAAAGTTGAAATAAAAACTCCGCAAAAAGGTGAGAAACTAAGACTAGTTGAAATGGCAGAAAATAATGCAAAGATTACTTTGGAAAATAAAGAGAAAGATAAAAATGCAATATTACAAGAACTAAAAGAAGTATTAAAATTAGAAAAGCTACCTAGAAAAATAGAATGCTATGATATATCTAATTTATCAGGGACAAATATGGTTGCAGGAATGTGCGTACTACAAGATGGGATTATAAAAAAGAATATGTCAAGAAGATTTAGAATAAAAACAGTATTTGGACAAGATGACCCAAGATGTATGAAAGAAGTAATTGGAAGAAGATTAGTACATTCAATAGAAAATCCAAATGGAGGATTTGGAAGATTGCCAGATGTGATTTTTGTGGATGGAGGAATAACCCAGATAAGAGCAGCTATAGAGGCAATCGAAGAATTAAAAGAAAAATATAAAAAAGAAAATGCAGAGTTTGACACAAGTATTTTAGACATACCAATTTATGGAATGGTAAAAAATGATAAGCATCAAACACGAGCATTAATGAACAAAGAAAGAGAAGAATTAGAACTTACAAATGAACTATTTAACTTAATAACAACATTCCAAGATGCAGTACATGATACAGCAATAGGATATCACAAAAAATTAAGAGAAAAAGAAACAACCAAATCAGCATTAGATGAGATATCTGGAATAGGTGAAGTAAAGAAAAAAGCATTGCTTAAGAAGTTTGGTAGCATCAAAAAAATTGCAAATGCAGAAATAGAAGAGCTAACTAAGATTAAAGGAATAAATGAAAACTTAGCGAAAAAAATAAAGGAAGAATTGTCATAAAACTCACCTCCCTTGCATATAATGGAAAGAGGGAAAATAGGGACAGGCCCTAAATTCTCATTTGTGGGAAAATGGGGACAGGCCTAAATTTCCACGAAGCAAGGAAAAGGGGAGGATGCGATTATGGAGTATGCAAAAGATATCGTCTTGAATTTAAAATCTGGACAAGAAGTAAACAAAAGAGATTGGAGAAGAACAAGAAATAGGAGGAGAAATAATCAAAAAGCAGGGATTTTTTCTAAAACATTAGGCAAGTTGTTACGACATAAAATAATTACAACAATTGCAATCGCGACAATAGGCTTTATGGCAATTGATATTTATCTTGTAACTAGTTTTGTAAACGTTTTAGTAAGAATTTGAAACAAAGGGGACGGGGCATTTGTTTCAAATTTGAAACAAAAGGGACACATCTACTTAGGTTGATAAATTGAATATACTATATACCTACTTAAATATAATTTTAGTTAAAAAATGAACGGATGCTAGAGCGCATTTGTTCCATTAGGAAAGGATATAAAAATGGAAGTAGCAAATAATTGGAAAGATTACGAAATACTAGATATGGCAAATGGAGAAAAATTAGAAAGATGGGGAGATGTTATACTAATAAGACCAGACCCACAAATAATTTGGAAGAGCAAAAGCTTTCCTAAAAAGTGGGAAAGCGCAAATGCACGATATAATAGAAGTTCATCTGGCGGCGGAGGCTGGAAGTATAATAAAAGGATGCCTGAGAATTGGCAGATAAAATATAAAGATCTAACATTTAATATTAAGCCAATGGGATTTAAGCACACTGGCTTATTTCCCGAGCAAGCAGTTAATTGGGATTGGATGATAGAAAAAATAAAAAATGCAAAAAGAGATATAAAAGTTTTAAATTTATTTGCATATACAGGAGGAGCAACTGTAGCATGTGGCTATGCTGGTGCTTCGGTATGTCATGTGGATAGCTCAAAGGGAATGACAACATGGGCAAAAGAAAATGTGGCATCATCTGGTTTAGAAAAAAGACCTATTAGATTTATAGTAGATGATGTTGTGAAATTTGTAAATAGAGAAATTCGAAGAGGAAACAAATATGATGCAATAATAATGGACCCACCTTCTTATGGAAGAGGAACAAATGGAGAAGTGTGGAAATTTGAGGAGAATATAGCTGACTTAGTGGAATTATGTACAAAAGTATTGTCTGACAATCCATTATTCTTCTTAATTAATTCATATACAACTGGAATTTCTAGTACAGTATTAGAAGATATTTTAAGATTAAATATAAAAAAGAATGGAAAATTCTCACATGGAGAAATAGGACTTCCTATGAGAGATTCGAAGTTGGTATTGCCTTGTGGTATTTATGGCAAATGGGAGAGTTAGAATAGGAGAAAGAAATGCAGAAATTAAAAGTAATATTTGAAGACAATCACATAATAGTAGTAGAAAAGCCAGTAAACATTCCATCACAGGGAGATAAAACTGGTGATATAGACATGCTTACAATAATAAAAGATTATTTAAAGGAGAAATATAATAAAACTGGAAATGTGTATTTAGGCTTAATACATAGATTAGACAGACCAGTTGGTGGAGTTATGGTGTTTGCTAAAACATCTAAAGCAGCAGCAAGATTAAGTGAGCAAGTTAGAGAAAAGGTATTTCAAAAGACATATTTAGTAGTTGTGAATGGAAAGATGGAAGAAGAGAAGCGGATGCTTAGAAGATTTTCTACTAAAAAATGAGAGAAATAATATGAGTAAAGTTGTAAAAGAAGGTACAAAGAATGCAAAATATGCTTTACTTGATTATAAAGTGCTGAAATATAATGAAGAGATTAATTTGTCAGTTTTAAAAATAAATTTACATACAGGTAGGCATCATCAAATAAGGGTACAACTCTCGAGTAGAGACCACAGCATATATGGTGACCAAAAGTATGGTGGCAGAGGACATGGAAAGCAAATTGCACTTTGGGCGTATACTTTAAAGATTGTACACCCAATAACTAAGGAAGAAATGACGTTCAAATCTATACCAGAATTAAATGGAACATGGAAAATATTAGAAGGATTACAATTATAGAAGCTAGAAACAGCTTCTTTTTATGTTAATTTTATAAAAACACAAAAATATTATACGAAACGAAAAAAGCAAATTTTCATATAATATAAAACCTCATTTGTATAATAATTAAAAAATATGTCGCAAAAAGTATTATTATAATCTCAGTTCAAATGAGGTGAGCAAATTGATAGAAAAATTATGCAACTACATATTAGAAAAAATTAAGAAGAAAATGCCAGAAATAGACGATGAACAAGCAGAAATAATAACTTATGGATTGCAGATGATAATAGGAGAAATACCTAAAATGTTCATATTGTTTGGAGTAGGATTTCTATTTGGCGTTGGATGGTATATGCTATTTGCATATTTCGCAATGCTACCATATAGAGCAATGTCAGGTGGATTTCACTTAAAAACACATCTTGGTTGCATAGTTGGAACAGTTTTGTTCTATTATGGAAATATAATAATAAGCAATTTACTATATCTGGATAATATACAAAAATATATATTAATAGGCTTAACATTTATATTCGGAATGCTTATGGTAAGCATGTATGCACCAGCAGATACAGAAAATGTACCTATTATAAGCAAACATGAAAGAAGAAAGAAAAAAATATTATCATATATTACTTTATCATTAACACTAATTGCAGCAGTGTTTGTACCAGATAGAGTACTATCAAATATATTGATAATAGGAACAATATTACAGTCATTATCAATAACTAGATTAGCATATAAGATTACAAAGAATAAATATGGATATGAAGTCTATGCAGAAGAATTAGAGAATAGTGCAATACAAGAAAATAATGCATAAAAAATTTAGGTAATAAACATTAGCCGGCAATGTTTTATTATATAAAAACAAACAAATGGGGGGAAGAAAATATGTTAAAAACTTTAGCTAAAATGGCAGAAAAATATGCAAAATCAACAAACACAGCATGTTTTGTATGTAGTGCATTTCACCAACCAAAAATGCCAGCATCTTTAATTAAAAAAGATAAATAACAAGTAAATAACAATTATTTCCAAAAAAATAAAATAAAAATTCGACAAACCAAAAAATAGCCTCAAACGAGACTATTTTTTGGCTGGAAAAACTATTTATATATTTCAAACTGCTGTGTAAAGAATTTATTATTTTTTGTAGTAAATAGATTTAAATTGTTATAATGCATAAGAATTTCTCTAACTTTCCATAATCCAAGGCCACTATGGTTTTCTTTAGAGCTTTCTCCCTTTTGGAATATTATTTCAGTATCTACATCTTTATTCATATAGGTGTTTTGGATTATTACTAAAATCATGTCATTAATTAAATCTTTTCTAAATGTTACATTTATTATTTTTTTATCGCATACTTCTGCTGCTTCAATTGCATTATCTAATAAAATCCCAAGAATTCTTGTGAAATCATATATTTTCATAAATTTTTCTATTTCATTTAAATCTAAGATAACATGTAAATTTACTTGTACATCTTTTTTGTCAGCCTCATAATATTTGGTTGCAAGTAAATTATAGATAGCAGGATGATTAATAACTTCAGGCGATAAAGCATATAAATTGTTTGTTTTATTGCACTCTTCTAAAAGCTCGTTGTAATATCTTTTTAGCCCAGAGATGTCTTCATTAACAATATATCCACCAATGCAATTTACCATATTACTAAAGTCGTGTTTAAAAGATTTAACTTGTTCATGCAAAATTTTGAAAGTATGAAGTTCACTTTGCGTATTTTCTAATTCCCTAATGGTATAGTCAAGTTTTGAATTATTAATTATACTATAGATACTTACAGAGAAATATGCAATTAAACCAATTATATTAATAATGGTAATAAATAATGGCATATTGTTACTATAAAAAGTTACTAAATAAAATTGCATTGCAAGTACTAATATAATTAATGAACAGTTCGCGATTAATAAAATTTTATTTTTTAGGCTCATACTTTCGAAGATATTTATATTAATTTTGAATATTTGGATTAATCTTGAAAGTAAATATATTATTAAGTAAATACCTAACACTACTATTAATCTATAAATAGGAATATGAACTATCATATCTGAAGTAATTCCAAATGTTAATAAAATATTTGCAAAAATAAAATCTAATATTGAAGTTGTTACCATAGTGATAACTTCTGACAATATACTTTTTAGTAAAGATGTTTTTAATATAAAAAAAACCATAATAGGCCAAACGACTAAATTAACATATACTGAATATGAAGTTGGAGTTATAAAAGTAATGATATTGGCTACTATACCATAAATAAGAACATATAATATTTTACGTTTCTTAGTGATATTTATATTTAAAATACTTGAAAAATATAACATGCAAACAAAAATATCAAGAAAAGTCAATGGTATAGCTATGAACTTAATTAACAATTCATTTGGAACAGTCAATGTTGACCATATTATTTGCAAAGTATTCATTGAAAACCTCCATAAAAAATTTTTCTTGTTAAATTAGTATTAATTTAAATATTTATCACGTCAAAAATTGAGATAAAATTTAACAATAAATACAATATTTTCCAAACAATTAATAATATAATCTAAAAAAATTAGCTTGTCAATATAAAAATTTAGAGTAAAGTTTATTTTTGAGCTCATGAAGAATAATAAATCTCCTACTTAAGGAAGGAGATTTAGATAAATATTATTTGTATATTTCAAATTGTTGCGTAAAAAATTCATTATCTTTTGTAGTAAATAAATTTAGATTATTATTATGCATAAGAATTTCTCTAACTTTCCATAATCCAAGACCACTGTGATTTTCTTTAGAACTTTCACCTTTCTGGAAAATTGTTTCTGTATCAACATCCTTATTAGTATAAGTATTTTGAATGATTACTGAAATCATGTTACTGCTGATATCTTTTCTAAATGTAACATTAATAATTTTTTTATCACATTCCTTTGATGCTTCAATTGCGTTGTCTAGTAAAATGCCAAGGATTCTAGTGAAGTCATAAATTTTCATACGATTTTCAATTTCATTTAAATCTAAAAATACGTTTAGGTTTATTTGAACATTTTCTTGGTCTGCTTCATAATATTTAGTCGCTAGCATATGATAAATAGCAGGATGATTGATGACTTCTGGAGATAATGCATACAAATTATTTGTTTTGTTACATTCTTCCAAAAGTTGTTTATAGTATCTTTTTAAACCAGTCATATCTTCGTTAACTACATAGCCACCGATACTATTTACAATATTATCAAAATCATGTTTGAAAGACCTAACTTGGTCGTGTAATATTTTGGTAGTGTGTAAGGTATGCTGAGAATTCTCAAGTTCTCTGGTCGTATATGCAAGCTTTGAGTTATTAATTATGCTATAAATGCTTACAGAAAAATATGCAATCAAGCCAATTATATTAATGATAGTGATGAACAATGGCATATTACTACTGTAAAAAGTTACTAAGTAAAATTGCATTGCAAGTACTAATATGATTAATAAACAGTTTGCTATTAATAAAATTTTATTTTTATTATCCATGGTATCAAAAATTTTAATATTAATTTTAAAAGCTCTAATTAGTTTAGAGAGTAAAAAAATTATTAAGTATATACTTAAGACTACTACTAACCTATAAATTGGGACAGATACTATCATATCAGACGTTATACCAAATACTAATAAAATATTGGCAAAAATAAAATCTAATATTGAAGTTGTAACCATAGTAATAATTTCAGATAATATACTCTTTAGTACAGTTGTCTTTAGTATAAAGAAAACCATAATAGGCCAAACTATTAAATTAACATATATTGAATATGATGTAGGAACTACAAAAGTAATAATATTGGCTACTATACCATAAATTAAAACGTATAATATTTTGCGTTTCTTAGTAGTGGTTATATTCAAAATACTTGAAAAATATAACATACAAACGAAAATATCAAGAAAAGTTAATGGTATAGCTATAAATTTAATTAGCAATTCGTTTGGCACAGTCAATGCTGACCATATCATTTGTAAAGTATTCATTTTTGAAAACCTCCATAAATTTATTTTTATATTTAGGGCCGATATAACACTTATCATTCTTTGTAAAAGTAATAGAGTTATCGACCATATCAATATCAGTTATTTTGTCCATATTAACTATATAAGACTTATGACATCTGACAAAATTATAAGGTAACATATCAGATATTTTACTAAAAGAACTATAGGTTTCATAATCCCTAGTATCAGTGTGAAATATTACCTTCATTCCATCTTTTTTAATAAATCTTATACTATCTTCTTTAATAATAGTTTTATCATTATCAAGTCGAATGTATCTATTTTTATTTCCTAGTATATCTGAATATAATCTAAGGATTGTTTCTTCAAATCGTTCTCTAGTTAAAGGCTTTTGAAGAAAATCAAAAGTTTTACATTTATATGCAAGCATGCCAAATTCAAAATATCCTGTAATGAAAATTATGTATATATTTTTATCAACTTCTCGTATCTTATTAGCAATCTCTATACCTGTCATAGATGATTTTAGTTCAATATCTAAAAGTAACACATGAGTGGGATTGTTTTTTACGTAATTTAATAATTCATTAGGGTTATTTGTAGAAAAAGTTATTTGACCACTTAAATTGTTAGAAATAATAATAGAATTTAACATTTTAGATAATTTTTCAATAGCACTTGGATTATCATCACATAATACGAAATTCAACATTTTACAACCTCCAAATAATAAAATAAAAATTCTAAACAAAAATTCGACATAAATACAATTTTTTCCAGCCAAACAATAATATAATCTAAAAATTTTGACTTGTCAATATATTTTTTTTAGAAAATTTAATTTAATTGTCGAAAAATATACTAAAAATATTGTGGAATAATAAAAAAATAAATTGTAAAAACTGACTCAAAGGTCAAAAAAATTTTTTCATGTATTAGTATTAAATAAAAAATTGATAGCATAAACTTAAATAAACAATGTAATTTAGGAGGAGTACATGAAAAATAAAGATATAAAAAGGATAACCACATGCCTTACAATACTACTTACATGTGTGTTTACAGTTTCTGTGGTTAATTTGAATCAGCAAGAAACAATGGAAACAAGTTCTACTGATGTTGTTAGCAACAAAAAGATAGAGTGGGGAATAAAAAGAGGTGATAACCATGAACAACCAGATTTGGGCAGTGAAAATAAGCAAATTATAGATAAGTATGATGGGATAAGTATGGGAAATAGTGAAAAGCCATATGTATATTTAACATTTGATTGTGGTTATGAAGCAGGATATACAGAAAAGAT
>CAMOBD010000011.1 GCA_946578345.1 uncultured Clostridium sp. | reverse complement strand
TGAACAAAGAAAAGAGAAAAGTGAGGTAAAAAAAGAAACTAGAAAAGGAGTTAGAAAGAATAGTAAGGACGTAAGAAGTAATAGAAATAATGAGAGTAGAAATGATAAAATATTAGAAAGTAGAATTGAAAGAGAATTAATAGAAAAGAAGACTGAGAATAAAAGAAGAAATGCGACAAAATTTGAATTTAAAAAAGAGAATTTAAAAATAATACCATTAGGTGGGTTAGATGAAATAGGAAAAAACATAACAGTTTTTGAATATGGAAATGAAATAGTTTTAGTTGACTGTGGACTAGAATTCCCAGAAGATGATATGCTAGGTGTAGACTTAGTTATACCAGATGTAACATATTTGGAGAAAAATAAGGAGAAAATAAAAGGTTTAGTGGTAACACACGGACATGAGGACCATATAGGTGCTATACCATATATTTTAAGACAAATTAATATACCTATTTATGCTACTAAATTAACAGTAGGACTAATAAAAAATAAATTAGAAGAACATAAATTATTATCTTCTACAAAATTAGTAACAGTTGAGCAAGGGCAAACAATAAATTTTGGTAGTATTAAAGTTGAATTTATAAGAAGTAACCATAGTATACCAGACTCTGTTATGCTTGCAATTCACACACCAGTAGGAGTAGTGCTTCACACAGGTGACTTTAAAGTGGATTTTACACCTATTGATGACCAATTAATGGATTTAGGAAGAATTGCAGAACTAGGAAACAAGGGGATACTAGCATTAATGGCAGATAGTACTAACTCAGAGAGAAAAGGTTATACAATGTCTGAAAGAACTATAGGAGAGGTATTTGATAGATTATTCCAAAACAATAAAAAGAGAATTGTTGTAGCAACATTTGCTTCAAATGTTCATAGAGTACAACAAATTGTAAACTCTGCAAAAGAATATGGAAGAAAGATTGCTGTTTGTGGTAGAAGCATGATAAATATGATAGAAACTGCAAGAGAAATAGGATATATAGATGCTCCAGAGAATATGTTCATAGACATAGATATGATTAAAAACTACACAGACGACCAATTAGTAATAATTACAACAGGAAGTCAAGGAGAAACAATGTCAGCGTTAACTAGAATGGCAGCAGGAGAGCATAAAAAAGTAGTTATTACTCCAAATGATATGGTAATAATATCTGCAACACCAATTCCAGGTAATGAAAAATTAGTATCAAATGTAATAAATGATTTGATGCAAATAGGTGCAGAAGTTATATATAGTGCATTGGAAAATGTCCATGTATCAGGACATGCTTGTCAAGAAGAACAGAAACTAATTATATCACTTGCAAAACCAAAATATTTTATACCAGTTCATGGTGAGTATAGACAATTAAGAGCACATGCAGAGACAGCAAAACTAATGGGAATACCAGCAGAAAATATATTTATATTAGAAAATGGTAAGACTTTAGAATTAAATAAAGATAAAGCAGAAATTACTGCATCAGTTCCATGTGGCAAAATATTAGTTGATGGATTAGGTGTTGGAGATGTTGGTAACATAGTTCTTCGTGATAGACAACATTTATCTCAAGATGGACTAATTGTAATAGTAATGACAATGGACGGAAGCACAGGCGAGATAGTCTCTGGACCAGATGTAGTATCAAGAGGATTTGTGTATGTTAGAGAATCTGAAACTTTAATGGATGATGTGAAAAAGGTAATTAATGAAGAAGTAAGAATGTTTGAAGAAGAGGGAGTACGTGATTGGTCTACTATAAAATCAACTTTAAAAGATGATTTGAGAGACTATATTTTCCAAAGAACGAAGCGTAATCCGATGATTCTTCCGATTATTATGGAGCTATAATAGAAATAGAAGGGAGTAAAAAACTATGAATTACAAGGAATTAGCAGATTTGATTTTTCCAGATGCAAAGGAAATATCATATTATGAGGAAAAATATCCAGCAAGGGAATTACCAGAAGGAGCAGTTGTTTCAAGGTTTGCACCAAGTCCAACAGGATTTGTGCATATAGGTGGTTTGTATCAAGCGTTAGTTGCAAGAGAAATGGCTAAAAAAACAGGTGGTGTATTCTTTTTAAGAGTTGAAGATACTGACCAAAAAAGAGAAGTAGAAAATGGTGTTACTGGTATAGTTAATGCACTTAAAGATTTTGATATGGCTCCTGATGAGGGTATGATAACAGAGACAGAAGAACAAGGAAATTATGGACCATACAAACAATCTTTAAGAAAAGATATATATGAGGCATATGCAAAATACTTGATGGAACAAGGAAAAGCATATCCATGTTTCTGTACTCCAGAAGAGGGAGAAGAAATAAGAAAGAAACAAGAAGCGGCAAAGATTAGACCTGGATATTATGGAGTATGGGCAAAGTGTAGAAATTTAACTGTAGAAGAAGCTGCAGAAAAAATAAGAAATGGAGAAAAATATATAATTCGTTTTAAATCACCAGGAAGAGAAGACAGAAAAATAAAACATCATGATGTAATAAAAGGAAATGTGGATTTCCCAGAAAATGACCAAGACATAGTAATCATAAAAGCAGATGGACTTCCAACATATCATTTTGCACATGCAGTAGATGACCATTTAATGAGAACAACTCTTGTAATACGTGGAGATGAGTGGCTATCTTCTATGCCATTACATTTGCAATTATTCCATGAATTAGGTTTCAAGGCTCCAAAATATGCTCATATAGCACCTATTATGAAAAATGATAATGGGAATAAGCGTAAATTAAGCAAAAGAAAGGATCCAGAGGCAGCTGTAGAGTACTATAAAGAAGAAGGAATACCACCAATAGTAGTTAAAGAGTATCTATTAAATATAGCAAATTCTAACTTCGAAAATTGGAGAAGAGCAAACCCAGATAAAAGCTTAGATGAATTCGATTTCCAATTAAACAAGATGAGTGTAAGCGGAGCATTATTTGATATGGTGAAATTACTAGACATAGGAAAAACTGTAATTTCAAAGATGTCAGCAGAAGAAGTATATGAAAATGCACTAGAATGGGCAAAAGAATATGATAAAGAATTAGAAGAAATGCTAGAGGATAAGGAGTTTTCTTTGAAAGTTTTAGGCATCGAGAGAGGAAATAAAAAGCCTAGAAAAGATATCGCAAAATGGTCAAATGTAAAGAATTCAATTATATATATGTATGATAAAAAATTCTTTGAAGGTAATGTTACATATGATTATGCAAAAATATCAGATAAGGAAGAAATACGCAAAATTTTAAAATCATATATTGAAAAACATTTTGATATCAATGATGATAAAGATATGTGGTTTAATAAAATAAAAGAGTTAGCAGAAGAAATGGGATATGCAAGAGAAGTAAAAGAATTTAAAGCAAATCCAGAAAACTGGCCAGGACATGTAGGAGATATTAGTACAATACTTAGAGTAGCACTAACAGGAAGACAAAACACACCAGACATGTACGAAATAATGCAAGTGCTAGGAAAAGACAGTGTGATAAAGCGTTTGGAAAAGGCAATGGAGAACGAATAGTTTTCAGTAAAAATATATTTGCTTTAGAGAAATTAAGACAATGATTGCTACAAAATAAAAGTTAAGGAGGGAGCTGTAATGGAGTATAATGTTGGAGATGTAGTTAGAACAAAAAAACAGCATCCTTGTGGAAGTAAGTTGTGGGAGATAACTAGGGTAGGAGTAGACTTTAAACTAAAATGCCTTGGTTGCGGTCACACAATAATGATAGAAAGACCAAAAGCACTTAAGATGATAGTGAAGAAAGTCTCGAACATATAAATGAACCCGAGAGTCCAATGGACTTTCGGGTTATTGTGTTTGGAAGGTTAGCGAACTAAGGGCTCGTAAGAGCCATCAAGCTCTGATGCAAGACTATCAAGTTTATTTTTGAGATTGGTGTCAAAAATGAGGCTCCCAGAGCCAGTGACGAGCACTTTTTTTGGGTCGCGTACTTGTGTTTTTGCATCGATAGGATGCTGCACAAATTTTGATTCGCGAAGCTGATTTGCCTGCTCTAAGAAAGTAGCAGCAGCAGTTTCATCATTAAATTTGTACATATAAGCTGGCTTCTTGGACATAATAATGTCCTCCTTCCAAAAAATAGTACTCACGTTCAAAACGTGGTAACAAATATTATATTACAAATATGCAGTAAAGTCAATAGATACATAAGTAAATTTACATAAATCAGAATAAAATTGTAATATTTTAATAGCAAAATTAACAGAGACCCCACAGGAGTCTCTGCTTCGGAAGAGCATAAATCGAAACATCGATTTATGCCACAGATATAAAAGTTCCATGATAGTTGGCTGCAAGCGACCTGACAACTCTTTCCAGCTCTGACTGATTGTAGCCAAAATCACTGCCATTAGGAATTGTGACAGTAACATCCGAGCCGGTTAACGTGCTTGGAGAAGCTTTTATCATGAGCAAAGGAAATTGCTCATCCATGGCTCCGTGGAACATTCTTGCGTTATTGCTATCAGAGAATTTTACAGTGACCATTGTGTTTCTGGTCTCCCTTCCATTATTTACTCACGTTTAATAACGTGGCACAAAATAGTATACCATAAAATAGCTTAAATGTCAATATATGCCTTTATTTCAGTCCATATATTATCTGAATAGATACGTCTTTCTGACGAATATGGAAAGAATGTAAAATCTTTTAATGGATTTAGTTCATTTTGTAAAGCTTTTACTTGAGCATCTACTTTTGTTACAGCTATTTTATCAGCTTTATTTGCGATAATTATACAAGGCTTGTTAGAATTAATAACATAGTTGTACATTAGTCTATCATTCTCTGTAGGAGAATGCCTTATATCTATTAAAAAGATTATAAGTGCAATATTTTTACTCTTATTCAAATACTCTTCAATAAACTTTCCAACCTTTACTTGTTCTTGCTTAGACATCTTGCTGTAGCCATAACCAGGTAGGTCTACAAAATAGAATTTATTATCCATGTTATAAAAATTAATTTGTCTAGTCTTGCCTGGCTCACTACTTGTCCTCGCCAATTTTTTTCTATTTACCATAGTATTAATAAATGATGATTTACCAACATTTGATTTGCCTACCAATACAATTTGTGGTAAACCATCATCTGGATATTGCTTAGGACTAACTGCAGAAATCTTAAATTCTGGATTTTTGATTAACATTAGGGACACTCCTTTTCGTCAATTTTTCTTTACACTTTGGGACACTCTTTTTTGTCAAAGTTTTTTGACGTTTTTGAGTGTCCCTTTTGTCAAAGTTGTTTTCCTTTTGGTACTAATTTTGAAGTTCCACCCATGTATGGACGAAGTACTTCTGGAATATTGATACTACCATCTTCATTGTAGTTATTTTCTAAGAATGCAATTAACATACGTGGTGGAGCAACAACAGTATTGTTTAAAGTGTGTGCATAGTAATTTCCTTTTTCTCCTTTAATTCTAATTCCTAATCTTCTTGCCTGAGCATCTGTCAAATTAGAACAACTTCCGACTTCAAAGTATTTCTTTTGTCTTGGACTCCATGCTTCAACATCACAGCTCTTAGCTTTTAAATCTGCTAAATCTCCACTACAACATTCAAGTGTACGTACTGGAATATCCATGCTTCTAAATAGCTCAACAGTATATGACCATAATTTGTCATACCATTTCCAACTATCTTCTGGCTCACATACAACTATCATCTCTTGCTTTTCAAATTGATGTATACGGTACACACCACGTTCTTCTATACCATGTGCACCTTTTTCCTTTCTAAAGCAAGGAGAATAAGATGTCATTGTATATGGCATATCAGCTTTTTGAAGAATTTGTCCTTTGAACTTTCCAATCATAGAATGTTCGCTTGTTCCAATTAAATACAAATCTTCTCCCTCTATCTTATACATCATTGCATCCATTTCTTCAAAACTCATAACACCAGTTACTACATCGCTACGAATCATAAATGGTGGAATACAATAAGTAAATCCTTTATTTATCATAAAATCTCTAGCATATGAAAGTATAGCAGAGTGAAGTCTTGCTACATCTCCCATAAGATAATAGAAACCATTTCCTGCGACTCTACGCGCAGAATCTAAGTCTAAACCATTTAAGCTTTCCATTATATCAGCATGATATGGAATTTCATAATCTGGAACTACTGGTTCTCCAAATTTTTCAATCTCAACATTTTTGCTATCATCTTCGCCAATTGGAACAGACTCATGAATAATGTTTGGAATTTTCATCATTCTTTCTGTAATTTGAGTAGAATATTCTGCTTCTAATTTTTCATTTTCCTCTAATTCTTTATTTATTTCTTGAACTTGAACTTTTATTTTTTCTGCTTCATCTTTTTTACCAGACTTCATAAGATTACCAATTTCAGAACTTAAAGAATTTCTTCTCATACGTAGATCGTCGCCCTTTAATTTGGCTTCTCTGTTCTTTTTATCAAGCTCTAAAACTTCATCTACTAAAACTAATTTGTGGTCTTGGAATTTCTTTTTGATATTTTCTTTAACCACATCTGGATTTTCTCTTAAAAATTTAATGTCTATCATAAACATACTCCTTCCTTGGATAAATAACATATGCATATTTTACCACCAAATGGCAAAAATATCAAGCCCTCGAACAAAGGGGAGTTTTGTCAAATTTGCATATTTAACAAAATTATGTTATAATGGACCTTGCATATCATATATAATTTATTGGTGCAAATTGCACCTAATAAGAAAGGATGAAAACTAATGAAAAAAGTTGGTAGTAAGGTTTTGCTAGTATTAATAGCAGTAGCACTAATGGCTTATCATATTATGAAAAGCCATGTTGTCGTGGCATTAATTATGCTTTTGACTACTGTAGTGACGCTAATAATGTTATATTCTTCGATTTGTCGGTTAGAAACAACTAATGATATTTATAAAATTCTCATACAGAAGTATGAGAGGATGAAAGTATTGAAAAATGATTTTACGAAAAAAATTGAAGAAGAAAAGGTAGAAGAACTGCAAGAAGATATCAAGAATCTTCTTAAATTGGCAAAATCAACAGAGGTATTTAGTTACTTAAACCAACGTCAAAAACGAAAACTACAAATAATTGAAAAAGAAATAGATGGAGATTAATCCATCTATTTCTTTGCAGAAAAATAAGATAAAGAAGAAGTATGAATAAATTACAAAATTTTGCATATAATGGAAATAGAATAATTTTGAGGAAATAATTTGGAGGTATATATGTCATATGAAGAATATGTAAGAGAAAACAAAATTGAGGACAAGTCTGAAGATGAGAAAAATCTTGAGCTTATTGTAAGTATAATAAAGACAAAAAATGAGTTAGATGCTGCAAATAAAAATTTTGAATATGCAGAAGAAGGGCTAATAGACTATTATTCATATCAGATTAAGGCAAATCAAACAAAGTTAGACTATCTAATGAAGAAAGCACAGAAAAAAGGAATTGTGTTAGACATGATAAACGAAATATATATTAGAAAAAATAAGGCGTAAGCATATAATAAGATCAAGAAATTATATAAGTAAATTTATTAAAATAGTTTTATATAAGTATTAAATACACAAGCATATTTGTCCAAAATAAATCATATTTATTAGTAAGTCAAAATATTGTGTTGCATTATATTATAAAAGTAGACATATGGGAGAGGACTGATAATAAATATGGATTTTAATACTGTAATTACTTTTTTAGCATGTATAATTTTTCTATTTATATTTGGAAGAATATTTATATGGCCATTAAAGAGTATTTTAAAATTAGTTTTTAATTCGATTTTGGGTGGAGTGTTAATATATATTATAAATCTAGTTGGTATGAATTTTGGATTTCATATAGGACTTAATTTGTTGACCGCAGTTATAGTGGGATTGTTAGGAGTGCCAGGCGCAGCGTTGCTTGTAGTGTTAAAGATTATTTTAGGATGAGAAAAAAGATTCATATTATCAACATTTCAAAAAAGTTTGTGGATAAATGTTAATAAAAGACACACCTAATTGTAAAAAATAGTAGGTGTGTCCCTTTTGTTGCAAAAATGAAACAAATGCTCCGTCCCCTTTGTTTCATCTATTCCACAGTAACTGATTTTGCAAGATTTCTTGGCTTATCTACATCTAATCCTTTGAATTTTGAGATGTAGTAAGAAAGAAGTTGCATTGGTATTACAGATAAAATAGGAGAGATAAGTGGATTTGTTTCTGGTATGTTTATTACATAATCGAAATGACTATTTGGAAGTATTTGGTTTGTAATAATAAGTGTTTTTGCACCTCTTGTAATTACCTCTTGAATATTACTAATTGATTTTTCTACTAAATTTGGATTAGTAATAATTCCTATTACTGTAACTCCATTTTCTATAAGTGCAATTGGTCCGTGTTTTAGTTCTCCTGCAGCATATGCATCAGAGTGTATATATGATATTTCTTTTAGTTTCAATGAGCCTTCTAGTGCAACACTGTAATCAGCTCCTCTTCCAAGGAAGAACATATCTTTTTCTGTATATACTTTCTTAGCAAATTCTTCAATTGGCTCTGTATTATCTAATATTTGTTCTATTTTTGCAGGTAAATCTATCATATCTTCTTTTAAACTTTCAATTGCTTTTTGATCATAGCTTCCTAAAATTTCAGCAAAATGCATTGCTAAAATTGCAACTAGCACTACTTGAGATGTATATGCTTTAGTAGATGCAACAGCTATTTCAGGTCCTGCATGCGTATATATAGAATAGTCTGCTTCTCTGGTTATAGAGCTTCCTATAACATTAGAAATAGCAAGTGTTTTAGCTCCTTTAGATTTAGCAAGTTTTAAAGCTGCAATTGTATCAGCTGTCTCTCCAGATTGGCTGATATATATGCATAAAGTATGTTTATCAATTATTGGGTCTCTATATCTAAATTCAGAAGCTATATCAACTTCAGTAGGAATGTTGCAAAGTTTTTCCATTAAAGTTTTTCCAACTAATCCAGCATGCATTGCTGTTCCACAAGCTACAAAATATATTCTGTTTACTGTGCTAAGATATTCTTTTGTGATTTCTATATCATCAAAAGAGCATTTTTCTCCTAAACGGAATCTTGAACCGATTGTTTCTCTTATAGAAGTTGGTTGCTCAAAAATCTCTTTAAGCATATAATCTTCGTATCCGTCTTTTCCAGCAGCATTTGCGTCCCATTCAATATTCTTTATTGCTTTGTTATGCTCTGTTAAGCTATTATCATAAAATTTAACACTTTCTCCTTTTACAACAGCAAATTCGTTATCATCTAGTAAATAGAAGTCTTTTGTGTATTTTAATATAGCAGGAATATCAGATGCTATATAATTCTCTCCCTCAGCTTTTCCTATAACAAGAGGGCTATCTTTTCTAACAACAACTACCTCATTAGGGCAACCTTTGTAAATAGCCTCGATAGCATAACTTCCTTTTAAATCATAAACTGCTGATTTTACAGCACCTAAAAATTTATCTTCTTCATTATCTAAAACAGAAACAGGACCATTTGTATAGTAATAATGTATTAGATTAGGAATTACTTCTGTATCTGTTTGAGATAAAAATTTATATCCTTTAGAACTTAAAAATTCTCTTAAATCTGCATAATTTTCTATAATTCCATTATGAACTACTGCAAAGCAACCACTATTATCCATATGTGGGTGAGAGTTTTCTTTAGATGGTTTTCCGTGGGTTGCCCATCTTGTATGAGCAATACCAACTGTTCCTTCCAAAGCATCTATTCCATCTAAATCATTTAAGTTTTTAACTCTTCCTTTATCTTTCATAACCTTAACGCCATTTTTTTCAATAGTTGCAATACCTGCAGAGTCATAACCTCTGTACTCTAGGCTCATTAGCCCATCAATTAATATAGGTGTAGCTTTTTTGCTACCTACGTATCCTACAATACCACACATAAAAAATACCTCCTTAAAATTGGCTTGTATTAAAGATATATTAAAGCAAAATAAATTACACCAAAAGTAAATAATAGAATTACTTTTTAAATGATTAATTGCTCCTGCAAATAAATCTTTAACAAGCTGTTTTTCTAAGAAAGCAATACAAATAAAGATTACCCTATTAGCTTTGTTCTGGTATTACTATCAGTTTTTAACTAATATTTATGGCAGTAATCAGATGCCAAGAAACCATCCGCCGAATATTTCGATAAGTTTCTTCCTCGTCAACGTAGGTTGTTAGTGTATATTTATGTCTATACTTATGTAGCATATAATTTACTTTAAACTACAAAACATAAATGCGTGTAATCCTACGTCCAGGCGCTTTCTACTAATTCTACAAACTCCTTTCTTTTGTTTTGTATATTTGTAATGCTTCTTACTATGGTAGTATATTACTATAAAATGCAAAATGTGTCAAATGTTTTTTTGAAAAAAACTCTTGCGTAAACTTCAAATTTATGCTAAAATAGTACTGTTAGAAAAATAGCGGTGCTATTTTTTCCTTACTTATGACTAGTTCATAGGTTATATATCCAAGAGGAGGTGAACGGTAATGAACAAATACGAAAGTGTTGTCATTATTAATCCTAATGTCGAAGAAACAGCTTTAAAAGCATTAATCGAGAGATTTGAGACATTAATTAATACTGACGGAAAAGTAGAAAAAGTTAATGAATTAGGTAAAAAGAAATTAGCTTATGAAGTTAAGAAAAACAAAGAAGGATATTATGTTGTATATGATTTCGAAGCTAACCCACAACTAATTGCAGAACTTGAAAGAAATTACAGAATAACAGATGACATAATTAAATTTATAGTAGTTAAAAAATAGTAATAATTGCTATAACCCGTTCGGGGGCCTTTATTAAAAGAAAGGTAAAAGGTGAAAAATATGAACAAAGTAATTTTAATGGGTAGACTAACAAGAGACCCAGAAGTAAGATACACACAAACAAATAATACATTAGTTGCTACATTTAGCTTAGCAGTTAATAGAAGATTTGTAAGACAAGGAGAAGAAAGACAAGCTGACTTTATAAACATAGTAGCTTGGGGAAAATTAGGAGAATTCTGTAGTAAATACTATAAAAAAGGTCAACAAGTAGCTATAACAGGAAGAATTCAAACAAGAACTTGGGATGACGACCAAGGACAAAAGCATTATGTTACAGAAGTTGTAGCAGAGGAAGCATATTTTGCAGATAGCAAAAGAGATGGAGAGAGTACTTCATCAAACTTTGATGCAACATTTGGAGCAATGCCAACAGCTGGAGGAGCAAATTCGGATTTTGAAATATCTTCTGGAGATGATTTACCATTCTAGGTAAGTTAAGATAACAATATGCTAGATTGATTATGGCATGAATTGTTATTACAAATAGCAAAATGACCTTACAAATTATGAAAGGTAAGGAGTGAAATTAAAATGGCTGATAACAAAAAGAATAAAAGAAATAATAGAAACAACAATGCTGATAATGATTACAATCCAAAATTTAGAAAAATGAGAAAGAAAGTATGTCCTTTATGTGCAGATAAGGATTTAGTGTTAGATTACAAAAATGCTGACCAAATAAGAAAATTTGTTAATGATAAAGGAAAAATACTTCCAAGAAGAGCAACAGGAGCATGTGCAAAACATCAAAGAGATATAACATTAGCAGTAAAAAGAGCAAGACAAATAGCAGTATTACCATATACAGCTGAATAAAATCGAACAAAGGGGACGGAGCATTTGTTGCAAAAATGAAACGTTGGGGACACACCTAATAATGTTTTTATGACATTTGAATTAAGGTGTGTCCCTTTTGTTGCAAAAATGAAACAAATGCTCCGTCCCCTTTGTTTCATTTTGCTGTTTAAAATTCACCCAAAAAGCTAATAATATATACAATAATATAAAAGGAGAATTATTGTTGTATGAAGATAGGATTAGCTTTGTCTGGTGGAGGAATTAGAGGAATTGCTCATGCAGGAGTTATAAAGGCATTAGAGGAAAATGATATAAAAATAGATATAATTGGTGGAACGAGTGCTGGTAGTATGGTGGCTAGCTTATATGCTGTTGGGTATAAGCCAGACGAGATATATAATTTGTTTAAATCAAATTACAATAAGATAATTGGAGAAAGTAGGTTTCATATATTTAATGGCATTAAAAATTTGATAGATAAAAAAACTGTGTTAAGAGGCTTCAGAAAAGGAGAGAGTATTGAAGAAGTATTTGATATGCTTGCCAGGAATAAAGAAAGAGAAAATATAGGAAGTATAGAAATGCCTATTGTAATTCCAACTGTTGATATTTTGAATGAAAGAGAATATGTATTCACTAATCAAATACCAGAAGACAATGCAGAGGGAAAGTATATAACAGATATAAATATTGGAAAAGCTGTAAGAGCTAGTAGTAGTTTCCCAGCAGTTTTTAATTTGTGTACAATGCAAGAACATGCTTTTATGGATGGAGGAGCTTTAGATAATGTGCCGGTTGAAGAAGTGAAAAAACAAGGAGCAGATAAGGTTTTAGCAGTTAAATTTGATGGAGACCAACTTGAAAAAGATAGCAATATAATGGATATAGTGATGAAAACAATTGATATAATGGGGAATAAAATAATAGAAAATGAGCTTGAAAAAAGCGACTATGTATTAAATGTTCATACAGACAAAGTTGGACTACTAGAAAAAGATAAAATAGAAAAGTGTTTTAGGTGCGGATATGAGGCAGTACAAAACAATATTGAGGAGATAAAAAATGCTTGCAAGATAAGTAAAAAAATGGTATCATATTAATGTAGTAATTTATTACGTCAAATATTACGGAAATAAAGAATAGGAGAGAAAATTGAAAAGAAAAAAACTAGTTATTATATTAATAATCGTAATTTGCATAATAGGTATTGTAGGATTGATAGTATGGAAAAATCTTAACAAGTCAGAAACTCAAAATGATAATACAACTAAAATAGTAACATCATTTTATCCAATGTATATAATAGCGGAAAATATAACTGATGGAGCAGAAAATGTAGAGCTAGAAAATATGGCAGATGTAAATGTTGGGTGTTTACATGATTACACTCTTACAACAGAAGATATGAAAAAGTTAGAAAATGCAGATATATTTATTACAAATGGACTTGGAATGGAAAGTTTTATAGATAAGGCGATAACTTCTAATCAAGAAATGAAGATAATAGACTCAAGTACAAATATTCAAAATTTAATATCTGATGAAGACGAGATAAATGCACATCTTTGGACAAGCATTGAAAAATATATTATTCAAGTAGAAAATGTTGCAGAGGGATTAAAGGCAAATAATCCTGAAAATGCAGAAATCTATGAGAAAAATGCTAATCAGTACATAGAAGAATTGAAACAATTAAGAGAAAGATACTTAAGTGAATTAGAAGGATTAAAGGGAAAGAAAGGAATATGCTTAAATGAAGCATTTGAATATATGGGACAAGAATTAGGGCTAGAAATGACAACAGTAGAAACAGACCATGAAGAAAGCACAATGTCAGCGGAAATGTTAAGAAGCATAATAGATGAAGCAAAAGCAGAAAACATTGAAATGATAATAATTGATAAGAATGACAATAAAGCAAATGCCGAAACTATTGCAAATGAAACAGGAGCAACAATATATGAACTTAATTCAGGTTTATCTGGAAGCATGGGCAAAGATGCATATATTAATGCTATGGAAGAAAATTTACAATTACTTAAATAATGGAGGAAGAAATGGAGAAAGCATGTGGATTACACTGCACAAAAATCAATAATATTGGAGTTAAAATAGGGAATGAAGTAATTTTAAAAGATGTAAGTATTCATATTCATTGCGGAGAATTGACAGTAATAATTGGTCGCAATGGAGCTGGAAAGAGTACATTACTTAAAGCTATTTTAGGAGAAATTGAACACACTGGGGACATTACCTTTATGGATAAAAAGGATAATGTAACCAAGAAAATAAAGATTGGGTATGTGCCACAAAGTATAAATGTAGAAAAACACATGCCAACTACAGTTTATGATCTTTTTGCATCTTGCATTACGCATATACCAGTATTCTTGAGAAAAGATAAAAAAATATATAACGAAATTAAAGAGCATTTAAAAATATTTGGTGCTGAGAACTTGATAGATAAAAGCATTGGAGATTTATCAGGAGGAGAATTACAACGTGTATTAATAGCAATAGCGACAAAGCCAACGCCAAATCTACTTATCTTAGATGAGCCAGTATCAGGAATTGATAGAAATGGTATAAAAGAATTTTATAATATTATAAGCAAACTAAAGTCTGAATATGATATGTCAATAATACTAGTATCTCATGATTTGGATTTAGCGAAAAAATATGCAGACAAAGTAATTTTACTAGACAAAGAAGTAATAAAAGAAGGAAAACCAGATGATGTGTTTAGGAGTCTTGAGTTTAAGAATAGGTTTGGAGAGTTGGGTTAGAGTAAAAATAATCACGTTTTGGCGTTGTTAAACTTCGCTGCGAAAATCCTCAACGTGCAAAAAGCACGCCTCCGGTTTTCTTGCTCGTTTGCCTAGCCAAAACAGTAATTCTTTTTACTCTAATAACACTAGTAATTAAGGGAGGAAATGCACAAGAATGGAACTAATAGATAACATACTAGAAATAATACTTCCGTTTGAATTTATGAATTATGAATTCATGAAGAATGCACTACTTGCAATTTTATTAATCACACCAATATTTGCAATACTGGGAACAATGATAGTAAACAATAAAATGGCATTTTTCTCAGATGCATTAGGACATTCAGCATTGACAAGTATAGCACTTCGGAAGTTTAATAGGAATAAGTAATCTAAATATAGGAATGATAATATTTGCAATAGGATTTGCACTACTTTTAAACTATGTAAAAAACAAGACTACATATGGAGCAGATACAATAATAAGTGTATTCTCATCTATTGCAATAGCATTAGGACTTGCAATATTAGCACAAACAGGTAGCTTTAATCAATATTCAAGTTATCTTGTTGGAGATATCTTAAGTATAACAGATTCAGAAATATTATATGTATTTTTAATAGCAATTGTAGTATTAGTATTCTGGTATTTTACATTTAACAAATTACACTTAACAAGTATTAATACAACACTTGCAAAAAGCAAAGGAATAAAGACTAAAAAGATAGATAATATTTTTGCAATATTAATAGCAATTGTAGTAATGATATCAATCAGGTGGATAGGAATATTATTAATAAACTCATTACTAATATTGCCAGCAGCATCAAGTAGAAATATCGCAAAAAATATGCGATGGTATCACTTGTATGCAGTGATATTCTCGTTATTTTCAGGAATAGCAGGACTAATATTATCATATTACTTTAATATACCAACAGGACCAATGATAGTAATTATTTCAGGTGCAATATATTTTATTACTTTAGCTGTGAAAGGAAAAGTAAAGGGAAGATAGGGGAAGTTTATGAAATATGGTTTAACAGATAGAAGTTATCAAAAAATAAAAGAAGTTATAAATAAATATTCTGACTATGAATTTATAGTATTTGGATCTAGAGCTAGAGGAGACTATAAAAATGGATCAGATTTGGATTTGGCAGTAAAAGGAGAAATAGACGAAGAACAATATTATAAAATACTTAATTCTTTTGATTTGCTAGATATTCCATATATGGTCGATATAGTATTTGTAAATAAAGTGAAAAAGCAAGAATTGCTAGATGCAATAGAAAGAGATGGAATAAAATTTGAATAAAAGAAGGTGAAACTATGAATAGATTTAAAGAAAGATTTGAAGAGTACAAAAAGGCATTAAAGCGTTTAGAAGAAGCTTTGCAAGAAGAAAAAACAGAAATAGTAATCGATGGAGTTTTACATAGATTTGAATTTACATTTGAATTAGCATGGAAAACTATGAAAGACTGTTTGGAATACTTAGGTGTTTCTCAAAAAACAGGTAGTCCAAGAGAAAATATACAAATGGCTTTTAAACAAGGGCTAATCGATGATGGTGAAACATGGATTGATATAATGCTTGATAGAAATTCGTTAGCACATTTGTATGATGAAGATACATCAAGAGAAATATATGATAGAATAAAAGAGAAGTATGTTACTGAGTTTGAAAAGTTAGAGAAAAAATTAAGTGAAATCTAGTGAACGTTTGGGACACTCTTTCTCGTCCAAGAACTTGGACAAAAGGGATAGGTCTTACTTTTTAGTGGAGATATTAAGATGCGATTTGTCGCGAAAAGGCCTGTCCCAAAAACGACAAATAAAGTTAAGGAGGAATTTGTATGGAAAAAAAGAAAATTTTAACAGGAGATAGACCAACAGGAAAGTTACATATAGGTCATTATTTTGGCTCATTGGTAAATAGAATTGAAATGCAAAATTCAGGAGAATATGACCCACATATTTTAATTGCTGATGTGCAAGCATTAACAGACAATTTTAATAATCCAGAAAAGGTAAGAAAAAATGTAAGAGAGGTTATGCTTGATTATCTATCAGTAGGCATTGACCCGGAAAAGACAACAATTGTAATTCAATCAATGATACCAGAGATAGCAGAGCTTACAGTATTTTATTCTAACCTAGTTACTATAGCTAGACTAGAAAGAAATCCAACTGTAAAAACAGAAATTGCTCAAAAGAAAGAGCTATTTGGAGAAAGTGTTACTTATGGATTCTTAGGTTATCCAGTAAGCCAAGCAGCTGATATAACTGCATTCCAAGGAAAGTATGTGCCAGTAGGAGAGGACCAACTTCCTTTAATAGAACAATGTAGAGAAATTGTAAGAAAGTTCAATAGCATTTATGGAGAAGTTTTAGTTGAGCCAGAAGCGGTACTATCTGAAACAAAGAGAATAAAAGGACTTGATGGAAATGATAAGATGGGTAAATCTTTAGGAAATGCTATATATCTTTCAGATACTCCAGAAGAGATAACTAAAAAGGTTATGAGTGCAGTAACAGACCCTAATAGAATAAGAAAAGATGATAAAGGAAATCCAGATGTATGTATGGTTTCATATTATCACAATTTATTCTCAAGCGAAGAAGAGTGCAAAGCAGTTTGCGAAGAGTGCAAGGCTGGTAAAAGAGGTTGTGTAGCTTGTAAGAAACAACTTGCACAAAATATAATAGACTATTTAGCTCCTATGAGAGAAAAGAGAAAATATTATGAAGAAAGACCAGAACTAGTTGATAAATTGTTGATAGAAGGTACAGAAAAAGGTAGAAAAGATGCAAAAGAAACAATGAGAAAAGTAAGACATGCTATGAGATTAGATTATTTTGAAGTTTAAAAAATAATTGCATTTTGGCGTTGTTAAACTTCGCATGCGAAAATCCTCGACGTACACCAAGTACGCCTCCGGTTTTCTTGCTCGTTTGCCTAGCCAAAATAACAATTCTTTTTCAAACTATAGTTTAAAGTTGGAGGAAACGATGTTTACAGATTACGTAAAAATAATTGCAAAAGCAGGAAATGGTGGAAATGGTGCGATTTCCTTTAGAAGAGAGAAGTATGTTGCTGCAGGTGGACCAGATGGCGGCGATGGTGGCAAAGGTGGAGACATATATTTTGAGGTCGACCCTGATAGCAATACTTTAATTGATTTTAGATATAACAAGAAGTTTAAAGCTGAAAATGGAAAGAATGGAGAAGGTGCTCACAAGTATGGCAAGAGTGGAGAGGATCTTTACATTAAAGTGCCAATTGGTACGATTGTAAGAGATGCAGCAACAAACAGAGTTATGGCTGACCTTTCTGAAAAAGGACAAAAGGAACTAATACTAAAAGGTGGAAGAGGTGGAAAAGGAAATTCACACTTTGCCACATCAACAAGACAAGCTCCACGATTTGCTCAAGATGGAGAAAAGGGAGAAGAAAAAGAATTAATACTAGAACTAAAGCTATTAGCAGATGTGGGGTTAATAGGATTTCCTAATGTTGGAAAATCTACATTCCTTTCAATGACAACTTCTGCAACACCTAAAATTGCAGATTATCATTTTACTACATTGGAGCCAAACTTAGGTGTTGTTAAAACAGAATATGGAGATAGCTTTGTAATAGCAGATATCCCAGGAATCATAGAAGGAGCAAGTGAAGGAACAGGACTTGGACTTCAGTTCTTACGTCATATAGAGAGAACAAGATTATTACTTCATGTAATAGATGTATCTGGTTCAGAAGGCAGAAATCCAGTACAAGATTTCTATACAATAAATGAAGAATTGAAAAAATATAGTGAAAAATTAAGCAAGAGAAAGCAAATAGTTGTCGCAAATAAAATAGATGCAATGCAAGATGAAAATTTGTACAAGGAATTAGAAAAGGTTGCAAAAGAAAACGATATGGAAATATTCAAAATATCTGCAGCAACAGGTGAAGGTGTATCTGATTTAATAAAACATGTAGCAAGTGTGCTAAAAACATTACCAAAAGAAGATTTGATAGAGATAGAAGACAGAAAAGTATATACATTAGAAGATAAAGATGAATACACAATTACTAAAGAAGATGGAATGTTTGTAATACGTGGAGAAGCGGTAGAAAGAGTAATGAGAAGAGTAAATATTGCAGATAATGAATCTTTATATTATTTCCAAAAAAGTTTAGATGCACTAGGAGTGAATGAAAAACTAAAGGCAATGGGAATAAAGGAAGGCGATATTGTTAAGATTGATGAGTATGAGCTAGAGTGGGAAGAGTAAGTTTGAAAAATAATTGCATTTTGGCGTTGTTAAACTTCGCATGCGAAAATCCTCAACGTGCAAAAAGCACGCTTCCGGTTTTCTTGCTCGTTTGCCTAGCCAAAATAACAATTATTTTCCAAGCTTTAACAAAAAAAGTTATAAAATACCAAAAAAATGTTTGACATTCTTTTGTTTGTATGATAATATATTGTAAAATGAAATTTGGAGGTATTGATTTATGAGACCTGTAGGAGAAGAAAAAGAGAAAAGAGATGCTAAAAGAATGGCTAAAAGAAAACCATTAACTGTAAGAGAAAAGCAAATTATGAGATATATTACACAAGAAATAAACAAAAATGGTTATGCACCATCTGTAAGAGAAATTGGTGCAGCAGTAGGACTAAGTTCTACTGCAACAGTTCATACTTATTTAAATAAGTTGGAAAAACTTGGCTACATAAAGAAGGAAAGTCAAAAGGGTAGAACTTTAAGAGTGCTAAAGACTGAAGATGATACATACTCAACAAGAAAAAAAGCAGAAAGAACTGACCCTTGGACAGTATTTCATAATAAAAAAGAATTGGTTGATGTGCCTGTAATAGGAAAAGTTACAGCCGGACAACCTATACTTGCAGTAGAAAATGTAACAGATACATTCCCAATACCTTTGGAAATGGCGGGAAATAGCCAAACATTCATACTTGTAGTTAGAGGAGAGAGTATGATAGAAGCTGGTATTTTGGATGGAGACTATATATTAGTTAGAAGACAAAATGTGGCTGAAAATGGACAAATGGTTGTTGCATTAATTGAAGATGAAGCTACAGTAAAAACATTTTATAAAGAAAAAGACCATATTAGACTACAACCAGAAAATAGCACAATGGACCCAATAATAGTGCCAGATTGCAAAATTTTAGGTAGAGTAATAGGAGTAATTAGAAAGATATAATTCAAATGAGAAAATAGAATGTAAAAACAAAAGTAACAAAGAAGATGGAGTAATATTATTTGAATTATTTAGGAGGATACAATGAGCTATGAGGACTTTTGGTTTGTAGAGACTAGGGTACAAACCAACAATTTGAAAAGATATCTTATATACTTCATTATAATTTTTGCTTTTGTCGGCATAGGTACATATATGACTGTTAAGGCTATGTATCATGATATACAATCATATGAAATTAATGCTAGTAATCCTACTGTTACAGTATCAGAAGCAAAGGCTACTAATGTTAATGGATATGTAAGAGGGGAAGTTATTAATGAAGGAGAAGAAGATATAACTAACAGATATTTATTATTTTTATTGTGCGATGAAAATAATGAAGTTATATCGAGGGAATATATAGATATAGGAACAATATCTGTTGGACAAACTAAAACATATGAACTAAAATTTAAAGTAGATAATGTAGATAGATTTTATGTGACTGTAACTGATGTCAAAGAATAATTTTTATGAAAAATGTATAAATAAAATACCTTTTTGTATAATATAAATATATAGAGAGGTATTTTATTTATTTTGTGTACAGAAAATTAGTACAAATTTACAAAAAGTATTTGCTATTTTGTAATAAATGTAATATAATTGTAACATAATTGTAACATAAATGAAATATTTTTGAAATATTTCATAGAATTAAATAGCAGAAAGGAAGATAATAGAAATGTTTAAGTGGGGACAAGATATAGGGATAGATTTAGGAACTGCAACAGTTATTGCATATGTAAAAGGGAAAGGAATAGTATTAAGAGAGCCATCTGTAGTTGCTGTTGACAATAATACAGGAGAAGTTCTTGCAGTTGGCAAAGAGGCAAGAAGAATGCTTGGTAGAACACCAGGAAATATTGTAGCAACAAGACCTTTAAGAGATGGAGTTATTTCTAATTATACTGTTACAGAAAAGATGCTTAAGTATTTTATAAATAAAATATGTGGTAAATTTATTTTTTCTCCACGAATAATGATATGTATACCATCACAAGTAACAGAAGTTGAAAAAAAGGCAGTTATAGATGCTGCATCACAAGCAGGAGCTAGAAAAGTGTTCTTAATAGAAGAGCCAATAGCTGCTGCAATTGGTGCAGGGATAGATATATCAAAACCATGTGGAAATATGGTTGTAGATATAGGAGGTGGAACAACAGATATTGCTGTAATTTCTTTGGGAGGATCTGTTGTAAGCGAATCTCTTAAAGTCGCTGGAGATAAATTTGATGAAGCAATTGTAAAATACATAAAGAGAAAGCACAATATCATGATTGGAGAGCGTACAGCAGAAGACTTAAAAATAAATGTTGGATGTGTATATCCAAAAATACAAGATACAGAAATGGAAATAAGAGGAAGAGACTTGGTTACAGGACTTCCAAAAAATATAACAATTCATTCAAGTGAGATGCTTGAAGCATTAATAGAGCCAGCAATGATGATAGTAGACAGTGTACATTCAGTTTTAGAGAAAACACCACCAGAGCTTGCTGCAGACATAAGCGATAGGGGAATATACATGACAGGTGGAGGATGCCTAATTGATGGATTAGATAAACTATTGCAATCAAAAACTGGAATAAATGTAATGATAGCACAAGAGCCAATATCTTGTGTAGCATTAGGAACAGGAAAAGCATTAGATAATTTAGATACATTAGATAGAAGAAGATAATCTCGAACAAAGGGGACGAAGCATTCGTTCCCCTTTGTTCGAATTGGTCAAAAAATTATACAAGTACTTGCATAATTTATAAATAAATTATATAATATGTCCAAGGGTGAAGTATATGAATAAAACAAAAAGAAAGATATTTGAAGCCTCTATGAAACTGTTTGCAGAGAAAGGGTATGATGCGACTAGCATTGAGGAGATAACTGCTACTGTAGGAGTAGCTAAAGGCACTTTATATTATCATTTTTCTAGTAAAGAAGAAATCTTTAATTTTTTAGTTGATGAGGGTATGAAGTTACTAAAAAATAGTATTAGTATCAAAACCGATAAGATGAGCAATTCATTGGATAAGTTAAGAGCGGTTGTACTAATTCAAATTAAATTATTGTTTAAATATGAAAACTTTATGACAATTATACTTAGCCAAATATGGGGAAATGATGAAAGAAATAAATTATGTAAGAAATATTTATTTGAATATATACAGATAATTGAAAAAATAGTTAAAGATGGCATAAAAAAAGGAGAAATAGTAGATAAGGACGCAAATGTTATTGCATCAGGAATATTTGGTTTTACATGTTCTAGTTATATATATAAAATGAAACATGAAAAAGTAAATGTTCAAGATTTGTTTAAGCAAATAGATAGTACATTTTTGAAGAACTTACGTGCATAAATAAATTTAATAGTAGCATAGAAAATAACAAATAATGATATAGACAAATTATTATAAAACAAGGCTAAAATAAATTTGAGTAGAGCAATAATTGCTCGAATGGAGGATAAAATGAGAATATTAAAAGATTTTAAAATACCTGATTTCAAATTTCCAAAATTCAATATGAAAGAAGTATCAGAAATCGATGAAGTAAAAGTTGATATGGACAAATTGAAGAAGGCAGAGGAAAATCAAAAGAAAAAGGATAAGAAAAATTATGAAGGAACACATTTTTCAACTGTTAAACAGATATTCATAAATTCATCAAAAGAGTATGCTGATAGAACTTTCTTGCTAGAGAAGTTTAATCCAAAAGGGGAATGGACAGAAATTACATATAATCAATTCAAAAATGAAGTAATAGGATTTGGAACAGCACTAACAAGAAAATTGGATTTAAAAGATACAAGAATTATCATAATTGGTGAAAATACTCATCATTGGTATGTGTCATATATGACAATGCTTTGTGGAGCTGGAATTGCAGTTCCAGTTGATAAAGAATTGCCAGAAAATGAAATAGAAAATGTTATAAAAAGAGCTAAGGCTTCAGCTGTTATATTTTCTACTAAAAAAGCTGATGTAATAAAAAAAGTAGCAGAGAATTTGCCAGATGTAAAATACTTTATACAAATGAATTCTGACCATGAAATTGATGGAAGGTTTGTGGGAATGGATTATTTAATAGAAGAAGGAAAAGCACTAGTAAATGGTGGAGACAATAGTTTTATGGGAATAGATGTTAATCCAGATGATTTTAAGGTTTTAATATTCACATCAGGAACAACATCTAACGCAAAAGGAGTTATGCTAAGTTATAGAAATCTTGCAGAAAATGTTAATGCTGCAACTGCATATGTAAAGCTTACTCCAGATGATAGATTGATGTCAATACTTCCATTACATCATACTTATGAATCTTCAATTGGTTTCTTATTGCCATTTGGAATTGGAGCATCTATAAGTGTGTGCCAAGGATTAAAACATATAGTTTCTGATTTGCAAGAAACTAAGCCAACAGCACTTTTGACTGTACCACTTCTTGTAGAAAGCTTATATAGGAAAATTAATGCTAATATTAAAAAAAGCAAAAAAGAAGGATTAGTAAATTCTATGATACATGTTACTAATGCGCTAAAGGCTGTGGGAGTGGACATTAAAAGGAAAGTATTTAATGAAATATATGAAAATTTAGGTGGAAGAATAAGAATTATAGTTTCAGCTGCTGCTCCAATTGATGCTAAAATTGGAAAATGGGTTGAAGATATTGGTATTTTATTCTTGCAAGGATATGGACTTACTGAGACAGCACCTATTGCAGCTTTGACACCTGATTTCGATACAAGAGTTGGATCAGCAGGAAAAGCAGTAGTAGGAGCAGAACTTAGAATAGATAATCCAAATGAAAATGGAGAGGGAGAAGTATTAATCTCAAGCAAAACTTTAATGATTGGTTATTATGAAGATGAAGAAGCTACAAAAGAGGCTATTTTTGAAGAAGATGGAAAGAGATGGTTTCATTCTGGTGATGTTGGATATATGGACAAAGATGGTTTCTTGTACATTACAGGTAGAAGCAAGAATGTTATAGTAACTCAAAACGGAAAAAATATTTATCCAGAAGAAATAGAGTTATTACTTTCAAAGCATACTGAAATAAAGGAATGTATGGTTTATGGTAAGGAAGTAGAAGGTGAAAAAGAACTGGTCATTACTGCTAGAGTAATACCAAACTATGAAGAAATAGAAGAAAAATATGGAAAAGATTTAGATGAAGATGCTGTATACAAAATAATTTGGAATATAATAAAAGAAGTAAATAAGCAACTTACATCATACAAGGCTATCAAAAAATTAGAGATAAAACATGATGAATTTGTAAAAACAACTACAATGAAAATTAAAAGATATGAAGAGATTAAGAAGAAATAGGAAAGTTATATTTCCGTAAGAAAAAAAGACAAATAATTACAAAAAAAC
This sequence comes from uncultured Clostridium sp., assembly GCA_946578345.1. GTDB lineage: Bacteria > Bacillota > Clostridia > TANB77 > CAG-508 > CALXVA01. The sequence goes on along the minus strand of CAMOBD010000011.1, from coordinate 12,655 downwards.
TCTTGACTTAAAGGAAAAGTTGTAATAAAATTATAGTGAAATTGATAAAATAGTAATCCTATAAAGTTGAAAAAGACTTACGGAAATAAGCATTACATAGGATAAAAGGAGGTAAGGTTTACAATGTCTAGATCTGGCATAGTAAACGTGAGAATGGTAATCACGGAAGAGAAGATTTTATCAAATATTGATAAAGTACAAAAACTAATTAATCCAAATAGTAAAAAACAAATCATACAATTAGAAGATGATGCATATTTTAAAGATTTAATAGAATCAATAAAAACATATTTAATAGAATATCCAAAGAAGAAAAACTTTCCAGCAAGCGTATATAAAGCAGCTTATGGACTAGTTGAATATGCAACAAATCAATTTGAAGAGAATACAAAAAGAATAGAAGAATTGATTAGACAAAGAGAGAAAAATATTTCTTTAGCAGCTAGTTTAAAAGAAGCTTTGGATGCAGTAGAAAACAAAGCCGATGATTGGAAAGAAACAGTAAAAAATATATCAGGAGATTTTTCTGAGGATATAATAGAAACTCTAGGTGTAATAGGAAGAAGCAAATCTTCTACATCTCAGAATTGCCAAGATGCAGTTAAATTAATAAATGCTAGAATTGGTAACTTGGAGACAAACTTACATATAGAAATAGACATGGAAAGAATAGAAGATAGGTCAAAAGCATTAAGCTATATAGGAATTGAAGTAGCAGATGCTTTAAAATTAATACCTACACCAGAAGAGCCAGTAGTAGAAGAAGTTAAAGAAGAGCCTATTCAAGAAGTATCTCAAATAGTGACACAGCCAACTGTAGAGCAAACTGCTGAAAATCAAGAGTACTTAGAACAAACTAGAGTAGAAGTAAAACCTTCATTATGGCAACGTATTAAGAATAGCAAAATAGTAAAAGCAATATCATATATAATGAAGATTAGAGTTGTTGTACAAGTACCAAATGCTTTGCCAGAGGGTAGAGGAGAAGAATAAATTATATTAGATATGAGGGTAGAAAATATTAAAAATGCTACCTCATATTTTGTTTCTAAACTAAAAGTCTGATAATTATTATAAAATAGTTATCAGACTTTTAAAACTTTGAGCTATTTAAGTATTTATAAAAATAAATTTTATAAAATTTTTTCATGTTTTTGCTTCGTATTTCAATTAGTCATTGTCAACAAATAATAATCTTATAGCCCATAATCCAGAGATACCAACTAGTATATAGATAATTCTACTAATTATAGACATAGCACCAAATATAGTATCAACTAAATTAAAGTTAAATATACCAATAAGTCCCCAGTTGATAGCACCTATAATAACTAATGCTAATGCTATTTTATCGATAATTTTCATGTAAAATCATTCCTTTCATTATTGCTATCAATACTAGTCTACTCAAAAAAGCAAAAAGTATACGAAGAATTTAAAAAATTAAACTAATTTACAAAAATTGGAATATAAATTTTTTAGCAAAAAGTATTGACAAATGCCTAAAAATAGTTTATACTTTAAATTGCGTTTGAGATGCGCCCTTAGCTCAGTTGGTCAGAGCAACCGGCTCATAACCGGTAGGTCCAAGGTTCGAATCCTTGAGGGCGCACCATTTTTATAAAAAAATATTATTGTAATTATTTTTTTATAAAATATAATATTTTTCGGGTAGGTGGCCGAGTGGCTAAAGGCGCTTGACTGTAAATCAAGTCTCATTTGAGTACGATGGTTCGAATCCATCCCTGCCCACCAATAAAACAAGTTTAATCTTGTTTTATTTTAAAACTCTATATACAAACATATGTTTTTTGAATAAAAAGACGATGAATATATGAACAAGATATGGAAAGGTAAGAAAAGCAATGAAAGATACTTTACTTGAATTTTATTTAGATACATTAGAATATGGTGAAAGACCTAACTTTTTAAATAAATATTTAGATACACCTTGTCTAACTAGACTAAAGAAAGTAGGATACTTTTGCGGAATGGATTATGCATCTAAAAATATATATGATTTTAAAGAAAATATTTCAAGATATGATCATTCATTAACAGTTGCATTATTAACTTGGAAATGTACTAAAAATAAAAAAGCTACTTTGGCGGGATTATTTCATGATATTGCTACTCCATGTTTCTCACATGTAATAGATTATATGAATAAAGATTATGAAAATCAAGAAAGTACAGAAGAAAATACAGAGAAAATATTAAAAAATGATACATATCTAAATAGATGCTTGAAAGAAGACAATATTGAAATCGAAGATATTATTAATTTCAAACAATATAACATAGTTGATAATAATCGTCCAAAAGTATGTGCGGATAGATTAGATGGAGTAATACTTACAGGAATTTCTTGGACAAAGAATGTAGATTATGAAGATATAAAGAATATTATAAACGACATAGAAATTTATAATAATGAAATAGGTTTTAAGACAAAAAATATTGCAAATAAAGTTTTAGAAATTAGTAAAAGTATAGATATTTATTGTCATTCTAATGAAGATAATTATATGATGGAACTTTTAGCTTATATTACAAAATATGGAATTGATAATGAATATATTACTTATGAAGAATTATACGTAGCAAATGAAGAAGATTTAATTTATAAATTAAAGAAAACAAAAGATCCGAAGTTACTTGAATATTTTGATAAATTTGAAAATATAACAGTTGATGAAATACCAAAGATTAATCTACCAAATGTAAAAATAAGAGATTTGAATCCTTTAGTACAAGGAAAAAGAATAAAATAGGAGTAATAGTTCATATCGAAGACAATAATGAAAAATTATATTGATGGAGATATAAATATTATGGAGCCTGAAAAATGTATGGGATACAAATTTTTCTCATATGAAGAAGCTATTAATTCTAATTTAGTTAGTGAAGGATGCAAATTTTTAATAAAGTCTATAAATGAGTAAAAATATGTATTGGAAAAATATAGAGGTAAATGCGATTTTTATTTTTAAAAGACTATATATAAACATATGTTTTGAAATTATGTGATAAATATTTTAAATACAAGGTATCAATGATTTACTTAAAAATAAAGGAGATGATAGAAATATGAACAAGATAGAAAAGAGTGAAAATTACAATAATCAAACATTTGAAGATATTAAGCATATTGATGAAAATGGGACTGAATATTGGTATGCAAGAGAACTAATGCCAATTTTACAATATGTAAAATGGCAAAATTTTAAGAAAATTATTGATAAAGCAATGGCTGCATGTAAAAATAGCGGAATTTCAATGAAAGATTGTTTTACTGATATCAGTAAGCCAATAATTTCTGGAAAAGGTAAAGAAGAATTTATTGAAGACTATAAACTAACTCGCTATGCTTGTTATTTAATTGCACAAAATGGAGATAGTAGAAAAAATTATTGCTCTTGCTCAGACATATTTTGCAGTTCAAACCAGAAAACAAGAAATTAGCGAAAAAGAATATGGTATGCTAACTGAAGATGAAGAGGTTGGTCGGAACTATGCCAGAAAATTTACCAACACCTAAGAAGAGGTTAAAACAATTAGAAAAAGAAAATAAAAAAGAGTTAAAAATTAATATGAAAATTTATATTTCTTATATATTGATATTGCAAATAAAAGACAGTTGTAGTATTATTTATATGACATAAGATATAGAGGAGTAATAGTATGGGAATTAGAAAATCTATGGAAGAACAAATACGAGTAGACGGAAATCGTGATATATTATTTCTAATACAGTCATGTTATAAAACGCATGGCTGTATTTTTCACACAAAATTCACAATAAAAATTAGCAATAAGTATTGACATTTGCTAATTTTGGATATAATATATATAAAGTTTAGCACTCTAATCAATTAATTGCTAAAAGAGGTGTAAAAATTGGATGAAAGAAAAAAGAGAATTCTGCAAGCAATCGTAGAAGAATACATTAATACAGCAGAGCCCGTAAGCTCAGGAAGTATAGTAAAAAAATATGGATTGGATTTTAGTAGTGCGACAATCAGAAATGAAATGGCAGACTTGGAAAAAGTAGGTTATATTGAAAAAACTCATACTTCGAGTGGAAGGGTACCATCAGCAAAAGGATACAGATTGTATGTAGATGAACTCTTAAATGATAAAAATATTAGCTTGGCTGAGATAAAATATATACAAGCAAAATTAATGGACAAAGTAAACGACATTGAAGACTTGACCAAAATTGCTACAAGTACTATTTCAGAAGTAACTCATTATACAACACTTGCAATTGGTCCAAGAACAGAAATGCAAAACATACAAGAAATAAAATTTGTTTTGCTTGGCAGCAGGATGCTTATGGCGGTAATTTTAACAGATACAGGAACTATAAAAGAAACTATAATAAAGTTTGACCAAGATATATCAGAAGAACAAGTAGACACTTTAAACTTTATATTCAACAATAAGCTAAGAGGAAAGCCATTAGATTTTATTGACAAACCTTTAGAAGAATATATTTTTTCTCATATGAATTATAGTTTGGGTGTTATAAAACCAATTATGGAACAATTGACCAAAGCTATAAATGAAGAAGAAAAGATATATTTAGAAGGAGCTAACAAAGCATTTGATTTACCGGAATTTAAGAGCTTAGAGGTTGCTAGAAATTTCATAAATGTTATTGATCAAAAAGAGATTGTAGCAGATTTGTTAAATACAGGATTTGCGAACGACATCAATGTATATATAGGAAATGAAAATGAAAACGAAAAGCTTAAAGATTTTAGTATAGTTACATTCAAACATAGGTATAAAAATAAAGATTTGGGTACAATAGGAATAATAGGACCAACTAGAATGGACTATTCTAAAGTTATTTCAGTTATGAAGTATATTAGTAAGAAATTGAATGGAAAGGATGAGGGATAGAGAATGGAAAATGAAGAAAAAGATATTCAAGATGCAGAAATGAAAGAAAAAAATAAAAAGGCAGATGAAATTATCGAATTAAAAAAGCAAATTGAGTCTCAAAAAGTGCAAATAGATGAGACAGAAGATAGATTAAAAAGAGTTGCTGCAGAATTTGACAACTACAAAAAGAGAAATGTTAAAGAAAGAGATGGAATGTATAATTCTTTAGTAGCAGATATAGTTTCAAATTTCTTACCAATTTTAGATAACTTGGAAAAGGCAGCAGAAGTTGAAACTAAAGATGAGGAATACAAGAAAGGAATAGAACTTGTATTAAAGCAATTTAAAGATGTTTTATCAGCAAGAGGAGTTACAGAGATTGAAACAGTAGGAAATACTTTTGATCCAGAATTACATGAGGCAGTAAGCAGCGTGCAAGATGGTACAAAGGGTGAAAAAGAAATAGTACAAGAGTATAGAAAAGGCTATAAAATTGGCGATAAAGTAATACGTCATTCTATGGTAGTAGTTGCTAACTAGAGCTAATAATTAGGGGATAATATGATGGTATTAATTGCAAGTATTGGAAATATTCTAATAAATATTGTTATTTATGCAGTTTTATTTAATATTATTTACAGAGTAATGTTTTCAGGAATTAAACATCCTAAAATTCTGAGCGTAGCACTATATACAATCTTAATGTTAATAAAAATTGTTATAACACAAATAAATTATTTTATTTTACATGGTATAAGTGAAATACCGCAATTTTTGATTGTAACTGCTGTGTATGTTGTATTAGGTTTTACAATTGTTATAATACTAGACAGAATAGCAAATTACAAATCGAAAAGATATTTTGTAGTGCTAGCCATAGTAATGGCTTTTGTAGCAGAAGTTTTATTAGCAAGAATTTTGTTTGTGGCAATAAATGCAATAATTGCCGTATTAATATTTTTAAATTGGCTAATAATGGAGATAGTCAAAACATGGGTTAAGGTCATGTTTAATTTAGATTGATTTTAATTTTATATAAGTAATAAATGGGGCGAAGATGTTGCTTATATATTTAATATAGATTTATAATTCGCTCGAAATATTTATCAAAAAGAAAGGAAGATAATATTATGGGAAAAATTATAGGTATTGATTTAGGTACAACAAATTCATGTGTTGCAGTTATGGAAGGTGGAGAGCCAGTTGTAATTCCTAATGCAGAAGGAAATAGAACAACACCATCTGTAGTTGCATTCTCAAAAAATGGAGAAAGATTAGTAGGACAAATAGCAAAACGTCAAGCTGTTACTAATCCAGATAACACAGTTATATCTATAAAAAGAAAAATGGGAACAAATGAGAAAGTTAATATAGATGGAGATAGTTTTACTCCACAAGAAATATCAGCTATGATATTACAAAAATTAAAAGCAGATGCTGAAAATTATTTAGGACAAACAGTAACACAAGCTGTTATCACAGTTCCAGCATACTTTAGTGATAGCCAAAGACAAGCTACAAAAGATGCAGGAAAAATAGCAGGTCTTGATGTACTAAGAATTATAAATGAGCCTACAGCAGCAGCATTAGCTTTTGGTATGGATAAAGAAGACCAAGACCAAAAAATAATGATATATGACTTGGGTGGAGGTACATTTGATGTTTCTATACTAGATATTGGAGATGGCGTATTTGAAGTTTTAGCTACAAATGGTAACACACATTTAGGTGGAGATGACTTTGACCAAAGAATTATAGATTACTTAGTAGATGAATTCAAAAAATCAAATGGAATTGATTTAAAACAAGATAAAATGGCTATGCAACGTCTAAAAGAAGCTGCAGAAAAAGCTAAAATAGAGCTATCTGGAATGCAGCAAACACAAATTAATTTACCATTCATCACAGCAGATGCTAACGGACCAAAACACTTAGATGTTACATTAACAAGAGCAAAATTTGAAGAATTAATTGGTGATTTAATAGATGCTACAAAAGTTCCAGTTGAAAATGCATTAAAAGATGCAAAAATTACAGCAGCAGATTTACACAAAGTATTATTAGTTGGTGGTTCTACAAGAGTTCCAGCTGTTCAAGAAATGGTTAAGAAAATCACTGGAAAAGAACCAGATAAAGGAATAAACCCAGATGAATGTGTTGCTATAGGTGCAGCTATTCAAGGTGGAGTACTTTCTGGAGATGTAAAAGACTTAGTATTACTTGATGTAACACCATTATCACTTGGTATTGAAACATTAGGTGGAGTATTTACAAAATTAATTGAAAGAAATACTACAATACCAACTAAAAAATCACAAGTATTCTCTACAGCAGCAGATGGTCAAACAAGTGTTGAAATACACGTACTTCAAGGAGAAAGAGAAATGGCTGCTTACAACAAGACATTAGGAAGATTCCAATTAACTGGAATTCCAGCAGCACCAAGAGGAGTACCTCAAATTGAAGTAACATTTGATATAGATGCAAACGGTATAGTTCACGTATCTGCAAAGGATATGGCAACAGGAAATAGTCAACAAGTTGCAATTACAGCAAGTACAAACTTAACAGACGAAGACATCGACAGAGCTGTAAAAGATGCAGAAGCACATGCAGCTGAAGACAAGAAGAGAAAAGAAGAGATTGAAGTTAGAAATAACGCAGAAAGTTTAGTATATAACTGCCAAAAAACAATAACAGACCTAGGAGATAAGATAAGCGGTGAGGAAAAGGCTAAAGCTGAAACAGAAATCGAAAATGTAAAGAAAGCACTAGAAGGAACAGATGTTGAAGCTATTAAATCTGCAACAGAAAAACTAACAACAGTATTCTATTCAATTTCTGAAAAAGTATATTCACAAGCAAAAGGTGCAGAAAATGCTGCTAATGGAGCAACTGATGGAGCTAATACTGAAGGAAATAGTGAGCCACATACAGATGCAAATGGGAATGTGTATGATGCGGATTATAAGGTTGACGAGGACAACAAATAGTTGTGAAGATAATTGGTTTTAGATAAGAGGTTGGAAAGACTCCAACCTCAAACTACATGAAATATAGGAGAAAGAATATGTCGAAAGAAAATTTAAGTGTATCGGAAATGCAACAAATGCAGTTTGATTTATATGAAGTAAATAAAGAAAAATGGAACGATATGGAGCCTAATGCAGCTAAGAATCATATGCTATATATGATAGAAGAAATAGGAGAATGTATATCAATTATAAAGAAAAAGGGAATAGATGCAATTATGGAAAATCCAGAAGTAAGAGGCAGATTTGTTGAGGAGATGACTGATGTACAAAACTACTATATGGAAGTTTTAAATAGATTAAAAATAACTCCAGAGGAATTTTCAAAGGCATATATAGATAAGCATAATACAAACATGACAAGAGATTATGTGGCAGATAATAAAAATAAATATAATAATAAGACTTTTTAAGGAGAGAAGTAAATGGCAAATAAGGATTATTATGAAATATTGGGAGTAGATAAAAATGCGAGTGAGGAAGAATTAAAAAAAGCATATAGAAAACTTGCTAAAAAATATCATCCAGATGCTAATCCTGATAATAAAAAAGAGGCAGAGGCTAAATTTAAAGAAGTAAATGAAGCATATGAAACTTTATCAAATCCAGAAAAAAGAAAAATGTATGACCAATTTGGAACAGCCGACCCTAGCCAAGGTTTTGGAGGAGCAGGAGGTCCTTTTGGTGCAGGAAGAAATGGATATTATTCATATTCATCTTCAGGAGGATTTGATGGCTTCGGAGACTTTGGAGATTTAGGAGATATCTTCTCATCTTTTTTCGGAGGCGGTTTTGGAGGAAGAAGCTCTTCAAGAACTAATAATGGACCAAGACAAGGTGCAGATTTAAGATACAACCTAGATATAACTTTTGAAGAATCTTTCTTAGGAACTGAAAAACAAATTAATTTAACTAGAAATGAAACATGTAGTATGTGCCATGGAGAGGGAGCAAAACCTGGAACAAAGAAGCAAACATGTAGCATGTGTCATGGAACAGGTCAAATAAAGCAAACCCAGACCACAATATTTGGTCAAATGCAAACAGTAAGACCTTGTACAAATTGTAATGGTACAGGAGAAATAATCCCTGAGCCATGCCCTGAATGTAGAGGAAAAGGTACTGTTAGAAAGCAAGTAAAAGTAACAGTAAAAATTCCAGCAGGTATTGATGAAAATCAGACAATAGTACTTAGAGGAGAAGGCGAGCCAGGAGAAAAAGGAGGCGCAAAGGGAGATTTATACATAACAGTTCATGTAAAAAGACATAGTATTTTTACAAGAAAAGGACAGGATGTACTTTGCGAAGTACCAATTACTTTTACACAAGCTACACTGGGTGCGGAAATAGAAGTTCCTATGGTTGATGGAAGTAAAGAAAAGTATAAAATACCAGATGGAACACAACCAGGAACAAAGTTCACCATAAGAGGAAAAGGTTTTAAAAATATAAATAATAGCTCACAAGGTAACTTTGTATTTACAGTTCTTTTGCAAGTTCCAAAGAAACTTACAAAAGAGCAAAGAGATTTACTAGTAGAACTTGCTAAAACGATGAATGAGCAACCACCAGTAAAGAAAAAAGGCATATTTGGGTTGTAAGCACTCGAACTCGAACAAAGGGGACGGAGCATTTGTTCGAAATTTCGAACAAAAGGGACACACCTATAGGAAAAAAGTGTTAAACTTAATAGGTGTGTCCCTTTTGTCGTTTTAAGGCCTGTCCCTAAAGCGACAAAATCTTTTTAGCTCTTGCTACATCTTCTGTAGTAGCATTAGGTACATCTTCTAATTCATAATTACAACCAAGATTTTCCCATTTAAATCTACCTAAGTCGTGGTAAGCAAGAATTTCTACTTTTTTTACATTTGATAAAGTTGCTAAAAAATCTTTTAATTCTAGCAAGTCATCTTCATGGTCAGTTATTCCAGGAACTAAGACTTGTCTAATCCACATGTCTTTATTTATATCACTTAGATATCTTGCAAATTCAAGTTCTAGTTTATTAGAAACACCAACTAAGTCCTTACAAATATCATCATTGATACATTTTATATCAAGTAAAAATAAATCTGCTAGCTCTATTATTTTCTTCATTTTATCTGTGATAGGGAAGTTACCTGATGTATCAATTGTAACATGTATTTTTTGTTTTTTTAGTTTTGGTAATAGCTCTAATAAAAAGTCTTGTTGTAACAAAGGCTCTCCACCAGATAGAGTAACACCTCCACCTGATACAGTGAAATAGTTTTTGTATCTTAAAATTTTTGCAAGTAACTCATCAGTTGTATATTCCATTCCTGCGTTTACAGCCCAAGTATCTCTGTTGTGGCAATATTTACAACGAAGACCACAACCTTGAAAAAATACTACAAATCTTATTCCAGGTCCATCTACTGCACCAAAAGATTCGAAAGAATGAATTCTACCAATTGTTTGTTTGTTATTGCTAATTTGTTCAGTCATAAAAACCTCCTAATTTGTGAAACAAAGGGGACGGAGCATTTGTTTCAAATTTGAAACAAGAGGGACACACCTAGAGCAGAATGTGCTAAATTATAATAATTGAGTTTATCACAAAGTGCTAAATAAAGGTCTGTCCCTTTTGTTCAAAAAGTTTCTTCCTAAAGATAAAAGAGTTAAAAAGAATTGGATTTTGGCTAGGCACGAGAGGTATAAATCTATGAGGCGTACTTTGTGTACGTTGATTAAATTTATACCTCGAAGTAACAACGCCAAAACCAATTATCTTTAACTCTTATCTAAATTCTTTCATGAATAGTTCTGTGTATAACATCTAATTGTTGTTCTCTTGTTAATTTGATGAAGTTAACAGCATATCCTGAAACACGGATTGTAAGTTGTGGATAGTTTTCTGGATGTTCCATTGCGTCCATTAACAATTCTCTATTAAATACGTTTACATTAATGTGATGTCCAGTTTGTTTAAAGTATCCATCAAGCATGCTTACTAAGTTATTTACTCTAGTTTCTTCATCTTTTCCAAGTGCTGCTGGTGTAATTGAGAATGTGAATGAAATTCCATCCTCTGAATATTCATATGGAAGTTTTGCTATTGTGTTCATTACTGCTAATGCTCCATTTGCATCTCTTCCATGAAGTGGGTTAGCACCAGGTCCAAATGGCTCTCCTGCACGTCTTCCATCAGGTGTGTTTCCTGTGTTTTTACCATAAACAACATTTGATGTGATTGTTAGTATTGATAAAGTATGTTTTGATCCTCTATATGTGTGATGTTTTTGCAATTTTCTTAAGAATGATTTTACAATGTCAACAGCGATTTGGTCAACTCTATCATCATCATTTCCGTATTTTGGGAAATCTCCTTCAACTTGATAGTCAACAGCTAGTCCTGTTTCATCTCTTATAACTTTTACTTTAGCATATTTTATTGCAGAAAGTGAATCAGCTGCTACTGATAGACCTGCTATACCACATGCCATAGTTCTTAAAATATCTTCATCTCTATCATGTAAAGCCATTTCTAATGCTTCATATGAATATTTATCATGCATATAGTGGATTGCATTTAATGCTTTAATATATATTTTTGCAACATAATCCATCATTACATCAAATTTTTCCATAACTTCATTATAGTCTAAGTATTCAGATGTAATAGGTTGGAATTTAGGTGCAACTTGTTTTCCTGAATTTTCATCTCTACCACCATTAATAGCGTAAAGTAAAGTTTTTGCAAGGTTTGCTCTAGCTCCGAAGAATTGCATTTGTTTACCAATCTTCATTGCAGATACACAACAAGCTATTCCATAATCATCACCTAAAGTAATTCTCATTAAATCATCATTTTCATATTGAATTGCTGATGTTCTAATAGAAACATCTGCACAATAATCTTTAAATCCTTGTGGCAAATTATTTGACCATAATACTGTTAGGTTTGGCTCTGGAGCTGGTCCTAAGTTATCTAATGTATGAAGTACTCTGAATGAGTTCTTTGTAACTAATGTTCTACCATCAATTCCCATACCACCAATGCTTTCTGTTACCCAAACTGGGTCTCCACTAAATAGTTCATTGTATTCTGGTGCTCTTAGGAATCTTACTAATCTTAATTTTATTACAAATTGATCCATTAATTCTTGAGCTTGTTCTTCTGTTAAAGTACCATTTTGAATATCTCTTTCAATGAATATATCTAAGAAAGTAGATGTTCTACCAATACTCATTGCAGCACCATTTTGGTCTTTTACAGCTCCTAGATATCCGAAGTATAACCATTGAATAGCTTCTTTAGCGTTTGAAGCTGGCATAGAAATATCAAATCCATATTTTGCAGCCATAGCTTTTAAGTCGTTTAATGCTTTTATTTGGTCAGATACTTCTTCACGTCTTCTTATAATATCTTCTGTGAATTCATCTGTGTCTAAGATTTCAAGTTCTACTTTTTTCTCTTCTATTAATCTGTCTACACCATATAGAGCAACTCTTCTGTAGTCACCTATTATTCTACCACGTCCATATCCATCTGGAAGACCTGTTAGAAGGTGTGAACTTCTTGCAGCTCTTATATCAGGTGTATATACTTCGAAAACACCATCATTATGTGTTTTTCTTAAATTATGATAAATATATTCTGTTTCTGGATCTACTTTAAATCCATAAGCTGCTGCTGATTTTTCAACTATTCTTATACCACCATTTGGCATAATAGCTCTTTTTAAAGGAGCATCTGTTTGAAGACCAAC
>CAMOBD010000010.1 GCA_946578345.1 uncultured Clostridium sp. | reverse complement strand
TATGCCTGAAAGGAGGTGAAAAAGGTAATGGCTGGGAGTATTGAAAAAAGAGGAAAAGATAGTTACAGATTAGTATGTACCAATGGCTATGACTTAAATGGGAATATAATTAAACATTCTAAAACAATACACGGAACTAAAAAAGATGCTAAAATAGAACTTGCTAAATTTGTTGCTGATGTTCAAAACGGTCTTGTAATTGAAGGAAAATCTCTTAAATTCTCTGAATTCACTGAAATATGGAAAAGAGATTATGGTTCAAAAAAACTTGCACCTTCAACATATAAAAGATATTGTAGAATGTTAGAAACAAGGATTCTTCCCTACTTTGGACATTTCTATATTAACAAAATTAAACCTACAGATATTATGCAATTTTATGATTTACTAAGTAAAGATACACAATTAGTTAGGAAGAAAAGTAATAATGGTAAGAAAACAATAAAACCTTTATCTGGTAAGACAATATTAGAGCATCATAGACTACTTCGTGCAATGCTACACAAAGCTATATATTGGCAATTAATTGTATCTAATCCTGCTGAAAGAGTTCAACCACCTAAAGCAATGAAACCTAAAAGAAGATATTATGATGATGAACACTGTAAAATACTACTAGAAAATTTAACAGAACTTGGTGAAGAACAAATTAAATACAAAGTTGCAATCATCTTAACAATATTTACTGGTGTAAGACTTGGCGAACTTATGGGATTAGAATGGCAAGATGTAGATTTCAAAACTGGTATAGTAAGTATAAATCGTTCTAGTCAATATTTAGCAGACAAAGGTGTATTTACTAAGACACCTAAAACAGAAAGTTCTATTAGAGAAGTAGCAATTCCTGATTTCGTCGTTTCTATGCTTGAAGAATATAAGTTATGGTATGATGAACAAAAATCATTCTATGGCGAATTATGGACGAATTCTAATAGGTTATTTGTACAAGCTGACGGCAAACCTATGCACCCTTCTACAATTAGCAAATGGTTTGTAAAATATGTAGCACAAATAGGACTACCTGTAATTAACTTTCACGGATTAAGACACACAAATGCTACACTTTTAATATCACAAAATATTGATGTAGCAGTAGTAGCAGCAAGATTAGGTCATGCACAAATTACAACAACATATAATTTCTATGTACATCCTATTATTTCTCATAATAGAATTGCAGGAAATGTATTACAAAACTTGTTACTACAAAAAAACTAGTCTAAAATCTTTTTTCAAATTTCACAAAAGTGATTTTAAAAGTCATTAAATTTTTCACGATAAAAAAAGTAAAAGACTACTAAATATAAAATTAGGTTTCCCATAGTCTTTTACTGAAAATTTATTAGAAATATCAATGTTTTTTGAGAATTTCTTCCCCAACTTTTCCCCAATTCTACATAATAATGCCATTTTTAAGCATTATTGTAAACTAATTGGAGAATATAAAAAATCGCTACAACTTAGATAGCTGTAACGATATAAGTTTGGTTGCGGGGGTAAGACTCGAACTTACGACCTTCGGGTTATGAGAGAGTTCAAATTTAGCAATTTTACACATTTCTCCAATTTTTATATATAACATATCGTAAAAAACTAATCGTAAAATTATTTATTTACCTAATTTAATCATAAATCTCTGGCAACATTTGAAAACTATTATATTTTGTCTGGAATATAATTATCAATTAAATGATAATCCTCCTTTATTTCCACGGTGTCAAATTTATTTGATAAATAAAGCTTATTGTTCTTCTTTAACAACTTGTAGTTTCCTCCCTTATTGTAATGTACATATCTATGATGATATGGGCATAATATAATTACGTTTTTATAGTTGTCTAATACTTCATTTTCTTGTTCGATACTCATTTTTTTATATTTTGACAATGCTTCTATATGATGTGCTTCGCTATAAACACTACCATCCATCTGTTCTATAATAGGGATTATCTCATTTCGACAAATCTGACATCTTCCACTATATAATTCTTTTAAATCTCTTATCAAATTTTTATCCCTATCTATGATTATTCTTTCATTTTCTCTTATATGTCTAATCTTATCCTTGTTTTTCTGCTCAATTCTAATTTTATCTAATAATTCTTTTATATATCTATCTGTATTTTTATTACTTTGATATAATTTTATCTTCCTACTTCTATTATTATATTTTTCATATCCAAAAAAACTTACTACTTCATCAATGGACATTTTTTGTCTAGATGCATAAGTATATATCCAATGTTCTGTTGATGGTATATATACCTTACCATCAATTAAGTGTTCTTCAAAGAATTTTATTATTTTTTCATCTGTATTTTCGACCTTTTTAGATATATAATTATCATATCCTAAAAATTTAGTATAACTATCCTCATTTAATTCCCTTATATTTTTATATTTGTGAAAAATAGTATAATCATATGGACAAAATCGTATTTTATTCATTACTTTTATTTGCATTGATTTTTCAATCATTTCTGCTTCTTCTAACGATATATCGTTCATTCTTTTCATTTTTACTATTTCGTCAATATTTTTCCATTTTTCATCACTAGATATGTCTTCACAATATATAAACTTATTAATATTATTTCTTTTATTTTTAATAATAAATCCATATTCTCCTTTAAGGTCATTTATTAAGTCTATCTTATAATTTTGATTTTCATATGAATAATCACCACATGAAATCATCTTTTCTATAATTTTAATTTCTTCTTCGCTTGCATAATCAATTGTATCAAATTCTTTATTTACGATTCCACTTCTAAACAATCTACTTACAGCTTCCTTAGTTGAATTATATAGCCTTGCAATTTGCGTATAATTCATTTTAAAAACATTATAAAGAATCTTTGCATTTCTCCTATTAATTTTTTCATTTTCTTTCATCTATCTTTTTTCCTATCTTATTATTATATGATACTTATAATATCATATAATTAGATCTATATCAATATAAATATTTATAATTGACATATAGGGGAAAAGGATATTCTAAACTACTTAACAATGCGATTTTATCTGAAGCACGAAATCGAAATATTTCTAAATTATATTTAAAAACTACTTTGAATAATTATTATGAGAAATTTGGTGCTGTATACCTAGATACTTTGCAAAGTGGTGAAAAATTGTATTGCTTTGACATACAAACAATTTCTCTATAAAATTTAAATTAGACAATTAATTCATTAACTGTCTAATTTAAATTTTCATATATTTCTTCTAAAATAATTTGTCTGTGGCTGTTCTACATATCCATTAATCTCCATCATAGTAATCGCTGGACTAACTTCATAAACTGGTTTACCTAATTTCTTTGCCAACTCATTAATATGTACTGGCTCATCTGAAAGTACTCTATAAATTTCTAACTCTTCTTTTGTCATAATCTGATCTATTGTTATTTTTCCTTTACATTCTTTTTCTAGCAGTTCTGCCTTTTCTTTCTCACTTTTTCTATCCAACTTCAATTGTTCCTTGGTAGTTTTTTCCAACTTTCTTACTATTTCTGTTCTTTCTTTTCTATTCCCTAGTATTTTGTCTTCTTCTATTAAATCTAATTGTCTACTGTTTTTTTCTGATTTTTCTTCTTTACTCTTATTCTTACTTGAAACCTTATTTCTTCTACTTTTCAGTAGCTTACTATAGTCTACTTTCACAAGCTCTCCATTAACTTCTACAGTCAAATTACCATCATTTCCTACAATAATCCCTGCCTTAAGGTCTAGAACTATTTGCATTGGATCTGTAGCTAAAATCGCCCCTCCTTGCAATAATCTATTTGTTCCAACGCCTGTACTTACATATATTGTATTTGGAATAGCATACACCATCTTTCTTTCTTCTCTTGCATACTTTGCTGTTATAGTGCTTCCGCTTCTATGCATTGCTTCTACTACCAGTACTGCATCAGAAAGTCCACTTATAATCCTATTTCTAGTTGGATACTTCTTGTTATCTGGTTCTGTCTCAGGTGAATATTCTGAAATAATGCATCCACCTTTTTCTATTATTTTGTGGAAAAGCCATTCATTTTCTGGCGGATAAATGTAATTAAGTCCCGAACCTAGAACAGCTATTGTCTTCCCCTGTTCATCTATCGCAGCATTATGTGCTATTCCATCAATCCCAACTGCCATTCCACTAATTACACAAATTTCTTTTTCTGAAAGCTTTTTTGCAAATTCATTAGCTACTCTACTGCCATACTCTGTGCACTTTCTTGCTCCAACTATTCCCACTGTATACTCTGCATTTAGCAATTCTATATTTCCCACAGCATAAATTTCTGTAGGAAAGTTTAAAATTTTTAACAATCTCTGCGGATACTTTTCATCTTCTACATCTATTTTTATAATATCCATTATAAATTTTAATCCTTTCCAAAATCTATAAGTTATAACATACAATTAAAAAAGAATTGTTGTTTTGGCTAGGCAAACGAGCAAGAAAACCGGAGGCGTACTTTGTGTACGTCGAGGATTTTCGCAGGCGAAGTTTAACAACGCCAAAAAGCAATTATTTTTCAATTGTTTTATTTCCAATACTTCCTATCCAAACTCCTATACTGTATAGCCTCTGCAATATGCTTTGCTTCAATATCTTCTTTTCCATCTAAATCAGCTATTGTTCTTGCTACTTTTAGTATTCGTCCATAACCTCTTGCACTCAATCCTAATCTTTCAAATGCATTCTGTACTATCTCTTTAGACTTTAAATCTAATTTACAATATATGTTACTCAAATGTGGAGTTAACTCAGAATTAGAAAAAATCCCATGCCCTTTGTATCTTTCTAATTGTATTTTTCTTGCCCTATCCACTCTTGCTTTTATTTCCTCTGAAGTCTCCACTCTCTCATCACTTTCTAATTTTTGATACTTCACTGGCGTTACTTCCACTTGAATATCAATTCTATCTAAGAGTGGTCCACTTATTCTTCCCATATATCGTGATATTGCTTCTGGTGTACATGTGCATTCTTTATCTTTTGAACCATAAAATCCGCATGGACATGGATTCATTGATGCAACAAACATAAAGTTACATGGATATGTTAGACTAGCATTTATCCTGCTTATAGTAACTTCTCTGTCTTCTAGTGGTCCTCTTAAAACTTCTAATGTATTTTTATTAAATTCTGTTAATTCATCTAGGAACAAAACTCCAAAATGAGCTAAGCTAATCTCTCCTGGTTTGGGTATTTTTCCTCCACCAATTAAAGAATTAATTGTAACTGTGTGGTGAGGTGACCTGAATGGTCTTTCTAAAAGGATAGGGGTATCTTTTGAAAGCAATCCTGCTATACTATGGATTTTCGTAATTTCTAAAGCTTCTTCAAATGTTAAATCAGGCAAAATGGATGGTATTCTTCTTGCTAACATAGTCTTGCCAGATCCGGGAGTTCCGGACCATGAGCAGATTATGTCCGACCGAGCTGCTGCTACTTCTAATGCTCTTTTTATATTTTCTTGTCCTTTCACTTCAGAAAAGTCGAATGCATATTTATGCTTTTTATGAAAGATCTCATGTACATTTGTCTCAGTCGGTTTAATATCATAGTTTTCATTTAAGTATTCTACTACTTCTTTCAAA
This sequence comes from uncultured Clostridium sp., assembly GCA_946578345.1. GTDB lineage: Bacteria > Bacillota > Clostridia > TANB77 > CAG-508 > CALXVA01. The sequence goes on along the minus strand of CAMOBD010000010.1, from coordinate 31,663 downwards.
TTAGTAGCACCAATAACTTCTAAATCAGCCACAATTGCTGCTTCTTTTGCATTTTCTTCTGGCAAAATTATCCTTTTTATTCCTAATTTTTTTGCTTCTATACACATTGGCAAAATCCCATTAACTTTATTGAGTTTTCCATTAAGCGAAAGTTCTCCTATAAACACTGTATCATTTAATTCTTGGAATTTGATGTCCTGAAAATCAATTAAAATCCCTATTGCAATCGGCAAATCAAAAAATGAACCTTCTTTTCTTGTATCTGCTGGTGCCAAATTAATCACAATTCTTCTACTTTGAAAATCAAATCCTGAATTTTTGATTGCAGTTCTTACTCTTTCTTTGGACTCTTTTACAGTCGCGTCTGGCAAACCAACAACTTCCCAATTTGGCATACCTGCTGAAACATCTACTTGAACATCAACAAGAAAGCCTTCTAACCCTTGCAAGGACATACTTTTTACGATTGATAACATATATTTTTACCTCTTTTTTTGGAAATTTAGATTTAGAATAAAATCTATTAGAATTCTTTAATTAAAATTAAACTATATTTATATATACCACCATTTACAATTTTTGTCAATACTTTTTCTAAATAATCTGCTTAATATGATTGAGCCTATACGAATCTTCTCGTAAATACACTTCTACAACATCAAGCCTTACAAGCTCATTTTCTAGATGATTGGAATATAAATAATATTTTGTAGTGCTTATTAGGTGTTTTTGTTTAGTATCATTTACTGCATCTATTGGTTTTCCATATAAAGTATTCGTTCTAGTCTTTACTTCTATAAAAACTAGTTCTTCTTTGTCTCTTGCAATAATATCTATCTCCCCTTGCCTTGCCACAAAATTTCTTTCTATAATAGTGTAACCCAGACTTTCTAAATATTTAGTTGCTAAATCTTCTCCTATCTTTCCTATTTCATGTGGTAGATACATTATGTCTCCTTTCTGTGCAATTAGGGTCTGTCCCCAATTGCATTTTTTATTTACATAATTCTAGTTTTTTGGGAATCTTAAATATTTTGATTAAAATTTTATATGAAATAACTTAAACCATTTTAATTCAACTACCATATTTTGTCAATGTTTCTGACCATTTTTTTGAATATTATCAGCTATCTCTAAATGTCGGTTTACAAATTATTTTTAGCTATACTTTTAATTCCCTTTACATTTTTATATTTTGCTATATAATATATGGCAAAGAAAGGAATGATTTGTAAATGGAAATTGTAGATAAACTAGATAATAAAAGACGTCCACTAAACAAAACTGCAGAACGTCATGACAAAATTGAAGGTGAGTATCAACAGTCTGTCCATACTTGGATACAGAATAGTAAAGGAGAATTTTTAATTCAAAAAAGAACGCCAAACAAAAGAGCATGGCCTAATATGTGGTCTCAAACAGGTGGTGCAGTTGATGAAGGTGAAACAACTCTGCAAGCTGCTTTAAGAGAATGTAAAGAAGAATTAGGTATTGATATAAATCCAAATAATATTGAATTAGTTATGACTTTCCGAAGAAAATTTGATTTTGTTGATGTTTGGTTGGTGAAACAAGATATTGATATTTCAGAATTAGTTTTACAAGAAGATGAAGTTGCTGATGTTAAATGGGCTACAGTCGATGAAATAAGAAATTTAATGAAATCTGATAAATTAGCTAAGAGTATTGATATTTATTTTGATATGTTTATTAATTTATTGAAGTATCCATTTTAAATGCAAGACCTATGCAATTAATGATTGTCTCAAAATTCCAAAAACTTTGACAAAGGGGACACTCCTAAAGTGTCAAAAGAAATTGACAAAGAGAAGTGTCCCCAAGTGTCAAAAAAAATTGACAAAGAGAAGTGTCCCCAAGTGTCAAAAAAAATTGACAAAAAGGAGTGTCCCCAAGTGTCAAAAAAAATTGACAAAAAGGAGTGTCCCTTTTGTCAATTTTTATTAAATTCTATTGTTACTTTAAATAAATCTCCATCTAAGTATATATTAAACTTACCTTGTTGGAGTTCTGTTAGGCTTCTTGCTATAGAAAGTCCAAGTCCGCTTCCTTCTGTATTTCTTGATGCTTCTCCTCTCACAAATCTTTGCATTAATTCATCTGCACTAATATTAAGTTTTTGTTTTGATACATTTTTTAGCTGTATTGTAACATTCCCATCTTTTTCTGCTATATCTGTATATACTCTCGTTCCTTCCATTGCATATTTTGATATATTTGAATACATGTTTTCTAGTACTCTATACATGTATCTACTGTCCGCATTAATGTATAAATCGCTTTCCGGAAATGTAATTATCTCTTGTAAATTGTGAGATTTAAATTTATCTTCAAACTCCCCAGATACTTGTTTTATAAGTTCATTTACATTTAATCTTTCCATGTTTAATTTTATTGCTCCTGATGATGCTTTTGATGCCTCAACCAAATCTTCCGTAAGCTTTTTTAGTCTTTGTGATTTGCTATCTAATATATCTAAATATTCTTTTGCCTTTTCTCCTTCTACATCCTCTTTTTTCAATAAATCCACATAGTTGATTATAGATGTAAGTGGTGTTTTTATATCATGTGATACATTTGTAATAAGTTCTGTCTTTAATCTCTCACTTTTTAATTTCTCATCTATTGCATTAGACAATCCTCCAGCAATATCATTTAGTTGTTTTCCTGTTTCCTGCATTTCTTTGCATAATTCATTCTCGTCCAAGTACATATCAGTATCACCTTTGTACAATTCATTAATTGCATCTTTTATCTTTATATATGATTTTATTCTTTTTGCTAAGTAGCTAAATGTTATTACATATAAAATAATAGTTAATACTACTCCAGGAAATCCATCAGACCACATTATTGCAAAAGCAAGCAAATTAGCTATAATGAATAATATAAAATATAGTACAAACTTTTTTGTCATTTTTAAGTCTGCCATAAAATCTTTTATTTTAACATAAAGCCAATATGCAATTGTTGTCTTAACAAATGTATGTGTTTTTAGTCTTTTTACCAGTGTTTCAAAGAATAAGATACACGCTAGGTACATAATAAGTAAGCCAACAGCCATAATTGAAATAGCGAGTGTAAATGTAACTATCGTAGAAGCTCCACCAATGCTTACAGTAAATACTGCTCCTATACACCCTATAAATATTGAAATCAAGGCTGCTAATTCAATTAATATTTTATCAAACCAATTTAAGTTGATACCTTCTTGCTTTCTTGTTCTTCCAATTCCTATCACTATTATAGGAACTAATGCAATTATTAATCCAATTAAAAATGGTATTAAAAATACTAAATTTTGATTAACTATAGATAATGTGTTATACAAAAGTCTGTCTCTATAAATACTATCAACATATTCCATATCATCTAGAAGTGCAGTATAAATAGTATAATTATTTTTTGTTCTAGTATTTCTTGTTATTTCATTACTAGTGTCACTACTCTGCTCCATATTTCCAATTGTCTCTATTCCTTCTTGATTTAAGGTACTGTCTATATACTCAATATTTTCATTACTTAGTTTATCTATTGTTGTCTCAATATTTCCATTCTGGTATATCCAATTTTCGCTATTTGCCATTATTTTATTTTTTATGTTCTCAAGAGTACTTGTATCTAATGAATAACTAAAATTTGTATAAGCCATTTTTGTATCATTATCTATTATAAGCCACATTACATTGCTTCCATAATAGTCAGTATAATAATTTATGCTCTTTACTTCATCATTATTTTCCACAGTCTCTGTATGTGAATAATAGTAACTATATGCATCAGTTTGATAATTGTCTTTTAATACATCTACTGTTGTTAAACTTCCAAATATCTCATTTGCATAATCTTCTGCAAATGTGTTAGTATCATAGAAATCCACTCCCGCTTTTATTGATTCTCTTTCAAGTGGATATGATAAACAGAATATTAAAAGTACCAGTATTGTAGCAAATATCGGAAATAGAACATATGCAATATTTTTTAACACTCGTGGGATGCAAATCTTTTTCTCCATTTACTCTCTCCTTTCTTTTAATCCGAAAGATAATTGTTTTTGGCGTTGTTGCACTTCATTTGAAATTTAATCAACGTACAAAAAGTACGCCTCATAAATTTCAAACTCGTGCGCCTAGCCAAAAAGCAATTCTTTTTCGAATTTTCTTAGATTTTTTGAGTTCTATCAATTTCTCTAGAATTTTTCGATTTTATAACCAATCCCCCATATCACCTTAAGATACTTAGGCTCTCTTGGATTGATTTCTATTTTTTCTCTAATGTGTCTTATATGTACAGCTATTATATTTTCGGCTCCATAACTTTCTTCTTCCCATACGTTTTCATAAATTTGTTCTATAGAATACACTATTCCTTTATTTTTTGTAAGGAACTTTAATATATTGTACTCTGTAGGAGTTAATTTTACTTCTTTTCCATCTACTTCAACTACCTTAGTAGAATCATTTATAACTAAGTCTCCAGACCTATAAATATTGGTATCCTCTTCTTTTTTTACCATAGAGCCCAAGCTAGTATATCTTCTAATTTGTGAATTTACTCTAGCAATCAATTCTAATGGGTTAAAAGGCTTAGTTACATAGTCATCCGCTCCATTATTTAATCCAGAAATTTTATCATAATCTTCTGACTTTGCAGATAACATAATAATTGGAATTGACTTATCTTTTCTAATTATATTTGCTGTTTCAATTCCATCTAACTTAGGCATCATAATATCTAAAATTATTAATTGAATATCATCATTCTTTTTTAATATTTCTAGGGCTTCCATTCCGTCATATGCTTTTAAAATATTATATCCCTCTTTACTTAAATATATTTCTATTGCTTTTACTATTTCTTTATCATCATCGCATACTAATATGTTGTACATAAAATTACATCCCTTTCTAATCTTAAAATTTTAGGACAATTGGGGACGTGCTTGTTTTGTCCTGCATCTATTATAGCATGAATTATATCATTATTACAATTCATGACTTTGCATTTTTTAATATGCGTTGTTATTTTATTTTGAGATGGTAGTTCCACGTGGTAGATATATATTTTGTTCGAAAACATGGAGAACACAATATATATCTACCAGCAAGATGGAACGGACTTTAATAAATATATTTAAAATATGCGTTGTAACTATGTATTAGTATAGCAAACTATTATTAAGAACAAAAGTGAAAATTTATTAATTTTTTATTAAGTTTTTATTAAATTTTATAATATCCATTTTACTTAAAAATGACTTATAAATATGATTAGTATTCCTAATTATATCTATAAGCCACTTTTGGATTTTGTCATTTTTCGTTATCGGATTTTACTGCCTTTTCTCTATTTTTATATTCTATATAATCTGTAATCAATACTTTTATGACAGCAGCTATTGGAACTGATAAAAACATTCCCCATACTCCAAAATATGTTCCTCCTAATGATACTGCAAAAATTACTAACAACGGACTAATTTTTAACTTATCCCCTAATATTTTTGGATTTATTATATTGGCATCTATTTGCTGCAATATAGTTACAACTATAACCATAATAAGAGCTTGCCAGAACCCACCTGTTAATAAAGTTATTAAAGTTGCTATTATTACTGCAATTATTGCTCCAAAGTATGGTATTAAATTAAATATACCTATCATAAATCCTAACAATATTGCGTATTTTACTCCTAATATTGACATAGCAATAGAAGATATTATACCTATTACAATTCCATCAAGCAATTGTCCTGCTAAGAAATTGAAAAATATGTTATTTGTTCTATCAAAATATTTTCCAAAATTTCTATATGTCTTTTCTTTAAATAATGCCTTTCCTAATTTCTTTATAAATTCCAATATTTCTTTTCTTTGTAATAACAAATATACTGACACTATAATTGCAACAAAGAAATCAAATATTCCTCCAGCTACATTTATTACTCCCTGTGCATATTCTGCAAGCCTATTCATATTGAAGAATTGCTTTAGGTCAATATTTTTTATACTATCAATTATGTCCAAGAATATTTCATTTCTAAAAATTGAATCCTCAGGCAAACCATCTATATTGGTCATAAGAGAATTATAGTAGCCTTGTATATTACTAACTAAATCTATAATACTGCTTGAAATGATTGGTAGCAAATAATTTATCGCTATTACTAAAATTAATACAGCTATTAAATAGACCGTCAAAATAGAAAGTCCTCTTGCTCGTTTATTAATAAATTTAACTTTTTTGCTTTTTCTATATACACTCTCTATTTTTCTACATGGTATGTAAAATAAATATGCAATAAGTAAACCTATGATAAATGGCATAAGTGCATGCAGAAAATTCTTAATCCAGTTACCTATTGCTGTAAAATTGTCTAATGTTTTATACACCAAGATTATAGCTACAGCAAACAAAAACCAATATAGCCATTTAGTTACTTTCTTCTTGTTATTTTCCATTCTCATTTCCTTTCATAATTATATTATTTAGTTAGTAACTGTTCACAGACTTCTTCTCGATATTAATGAGCTGTAAATAGTAACTTGCCATCTTTTATAACTCTAAATCCAATCCCACAGGACAGTGGTCGCTCCCTATGACCTCAGAAAAAATATAGCTTTCCTTTATTTTCTCTTCAATTGACTTAGATACTATAAAATAATCTATTCTCCATCCTGCATTTTTTTCTCTTGCCTTAAACATATATGACCACCATGAATATACTCCTGCCTTATCTGGATACAAATATCTAAAAGAATCAGTGAAACCAGAACTTAGCAACTGTGTCATCTTTCCTCTCTCTTCATCAGTAAATCCAGCATTACCTCTATTTGTCTTTGGGTTTTTTAAATCAATTTCCTCATGAGCCACATTTAAATCTCCACATAGCACAACTGGCTTAGTCTCATTTAGTTTTAATAAATATTTTCTAAATTCATCTTCCCATATCATTCTATAGTCTAATCTTTCCAATTCTCTTTTTGCATTAGGAGTATAACAATTTACCAAATAAAATTTTTCATATTCTACTGTAATTACTCTTCCCTCTCTATCATGCTCTTCTATCCCAATTCCATATGTAACATTTATTGGTTTTATTTTAGAAAAAACTGCAGTTCCTGAATATCCTTTTTTCTCTGCACTGTTCCAATAACAATAATATCCATCAAAAATCTTTCTTATATTATCATCCAATTGTTCTTCCTGCATTTTTGTCTCTTGCACACAAAACACATCAGCATTTATCTCTTTAAAAAAGTTTTCAAATCCTTTAGTTACTACTGCCCTTAATCCATTTACATTCCACGACACTAACTTCATTTTTTCCACATTCCTTTCTCATTTTGCGGATTTAGTTGGAAAAGAATTAAATTTTGGCTAGGAAAACGAATTTGAAATTTATGAGGCGTACTCTGTGTACGTTGATTAAATTTCAAATGAAGTTTGACAACGCCAAAATTGTAATTCTTTTTCAACTAAAAGGAGATGGTCTCCCATCTCCTTCCCCCAATTTATTGCTTTTAATTTATATTATAATGAGTTGAAATATACGTTTCCACCTATTATTTCTCCAGAATGGTATCCTGCTGCTCTAAATGATAAGTAACTGTGATTTCTTTTACCATTTAATGCATCTAATACCGCTTGTTTAACGTATGATGGATAATTACCATTTAATCTTTTTCTCCAATGACTATCTATTGAATAACAGAACTGACTTGGAGCCTTATATTGGCTTAATGGGTCAGAACCATATCTTCTCCAACTACTACTTTGAGTTCTATTACATGCTGTAGTTATAACTGCTAAAGCACCTGTATAGCTTGAATTACATTCTTGTGCAGTTATAGCACATAATAAATCAAGTTCACTTGCTGAATAAGACCATTTTCCACCATTATATGTTGTTCTAGAACCACCTCTAGTTGTAACTTGCTTTGTTCTAACTTCTACGATTTTATCAACTGGTTTTTTAACAACTTTAGATGAAATTTTTGTTTTTTCTATTTCTTCACCATTTTGATATTTTACTCTATAAGTAATTTCTCTTATTCCATTTTTTCCTTGTTGAACTACTCTGTTTTGTTTAGTTCCACTACCTGTTGTAACATCTTTTGTAATTGTTTCATAAGGTATTGTCTCTTGTTCAACAACTATTTTTTCAGTTATTTTAGAATAATTATCTAATATGTCTTCAGTTGTAACTTCAGAAGATTTTTCTACTTTATCACTGACCTCTACATCCTCTGATTCTTTAGATATTATAATAGTATTATTATCTGAAAGTTCTTCACTTGTATCTGGTGTTACCTTTTCATCTTCTAATAATACAATATGATTTTCTTCTAAAATTTCTTTTACACTTGTTTTTGTTGTTAAAATATCCATTTCGTAACCACTTGAAAGTACTATTTTAACATTTCTTAAGCTGACATTGCCTGCCATTACGCCTACACTTAGTATAAAAATAAATATTATACTAATACATACTATTTTTCTCAGCGATATGGACGCTTTATCATTACCTTTCATATTTAAATTGTTCCCTCCTTTAAAAGCAACAAACTTATTATACCATATTTATTCTTTCCTGTCAAATTTTGGACAAAATCTGCTTTTAATTGCCACTATTGGATTTGAGAATCCGTATTTATGTTACCTACGTTTTTTATCGGCTTAAATATAGCCATATTATATTATATGTTGCTTGTACCAAAAATATTACTAATATTTTCATATTTAATTTTCACATACTTTTCACAAAATCGTTGTATAATACAAATAATTATGTTATTATAATATTATATTGAAAAAAGGAGGAAGCAAATTTATGTGGTGGATTATACTTATAATACTAGCAGTTATAATCATAGCTTTCATAGCACTTTATAACAGTTTAGTTACAATGAGACTTAGAGTAAAGAACGCTTGGAGCCAAATTGATGTCCAATTACAAAGAAGATTTGATTTAATACCAAACCTTGTTGAAACAGTAAAAGGATATATGACTCACGAAGCTGATGTACTTACTAAAGTTACAGATTTACGTTCTTCTTGGTCAGATGCAAAAACTGTTGATGAAAAAGCTAAACTTGATAATGAATTATCAGACACTTTAAAAACAATTATGGCTGTTGCTGAAAATTATCCAGACTTAAAGGCAAATCAAAACTTTTCAGAATTACAAACAGAACTTACAAACACTGAGAACAAGATTTCATATTCAAGACAATTCTACAACGATACTGTAACTAGATACAACACAAAATTGGAGGTTTTCCCTTCAAATATTATAGCATCAATGTTCCACTTCACAGCAGAAACACTATTCGAAGTAGATAATCAAGAAGCTAGGAAAAATGTAAAAGTTGATTTTAGTAAATAAAATCTGCAAATAATTACATGGCGATGGAATTTTTTCATCGCCAACTTTTAGAAAATTGTTATTTATACAATACGTAAAAAGGAATTGATTAATTATGTATGAAGATATAAGAAATAATAAAATAAAAACAGGTGTAATCGTATCAATTTTTTTAGTTGTGATTACACTTATCGTTTATTATGTATGTATGGCATTTGATTTAGGAGAAATTTCTATTGCAATAGCTCTAGCATTTGCAATAGGTGCATCTTGGGGCTCGTATTATTATAGCGACCAAATCGTCCTTTCTGTGAATAGAGCACATCCTGCAAATCAAGAACAATATGAAAAATTGAATAATATTTTAGATGGATTAATGGTAGCATCAGGGTTAGAACATAGACCAAGATTATATGTTGTGGATGACCCTCAACCTAATGCTTTTGCAACAGGTAGAAATCCAGAAAACTCAGTTATATGTGTTACAACAGGATTGTTAGATAAAATGGATTATTATGAATTAGAAGGAGTTGTAGCTCACGAATTATCTCATATAAAGAACTATGATATTAGACTTTCAGCAGTGGTTAGTGTAATGGTTGGATTTATAGTAATGCTAGCTGATACAGTAAGCCGTGCGCTATTCTGGGGAAGAGGTAGAGATAATGATGAGCGAGGAAATCCAATATTAATGCTAATTGGATTAATTTGCTTAATATTAGCTCCAATCTTTGGACAATTAATGCAACTTGCTTTATCTAGACGTAGAGAATATTTAGCTGATGCTAGTGCAGTAGAACTTACAAGAAATCCAGATGGATTAATATCAGCACTTCAAAAATTAGATAGTGACCCAAATGAATTAAGAACTGCTAATAATGCTACTGCATATATGTATATAGTAAGTCCATTTAAAGCAAAAGATGGAAAGAAAAGAAAAACAAGTTTATTTTCAACTCACCCTTCTATAGATGATAGGATTGAGGCAATAAGGAATTTGAAGTAAGGTTTGAGTTCTTACTAAAAGCGGTATAATATTTTTATACTGCTTTTTTATGCTTTTTAGGCTACATTTTTTTAATTATATATTTCCTCTGAAAATTGTAGCAAAAATATTCTTCTATAGTTACTGTTTATGAGAAATAGCTGAGTTACACCTTGAAAATCCGAATTAAAAGTGATATAATGTTGACATAACTTTTTTTGAATCACAAGTTAAGTATACTGTGATTAATTTAAAAGTCTAATAAAGGAGAGTGATATTACAAGCACTAATAACAAAGAAACAATCAATAAGGAGGGCTACATAGTGTTACAACTACAATTGAAAGAGTTAGACATCTGTCGGGTTAGCAAAATACTTGCAAAGTATAATAATATAAAAGCAAGTATTGCTAACAAAGCAATCACTTTAGAAGGTGACATTTCTGATGAATTGTTAAGTAAGCTTTGCGATAGTGTAACTATTTGCACTGTGCAGAACTTTCCTAGCGAAGTTGTTCCCATTGGAAAGGAAGAAAACAACCAAGTCAAAGGTAATGAAGCATTATTGACGTTAAATCAAGATAGTTCTGTTGATGAATCAACTGGTCAGGATATCATCCTTGCACCAAAAGTCATGCAGAAATATGACTTAATTTATCCTACAGTAAAACGTGGTGAAGTGTATATTTGTGATTTTGGAGATCCTTATGGGCATGAACAGGGATTCATAAGACCTGTAATAGTTGTACAAAATGATGTTGGTAATTTTCATTCTCCTACAACTATTGTACTTCCATGTACTACTGAGGATAAAAAGAGTCTACCAGTTAATCATTTTTTTCATTTTTCTGATGAAAATATGTTTGACTACAATTCAGCACTTCCCAGCGACAAAAATGTAATAATGGCTGAACAAATCCGGACAGTTGATAAAACAAGGCTTCGTGGCTTTATCGGTACTATGACACCTGAGTTTATGGATGACATACAAAAAATCATTGACATATCTTTGTCTCTAAAAAGATCTGAAAGTGTTATAGTCGAACCAAAACCTGTGTACATTGATAGAATAGTGTACAAAAATGTGCCAGTTATTCCTGATACTTATAGAGAACGTAGAGATATAAATATGGCACAAATTAAGATGTTATCTATTGTAAATGCTGAGGAACTTTTTAGAATTTTTGAAGCTAGGAGTTCTGATAAGGTCAAGATCGAAAAAATTCTTTGTTTGTTCGGTTTTGACATGCAGAAAAACGGTGTCCAGTATCTTGCTAAAGCAATTCTCATTTCTCCCAAAGATGCTTATTTTAATTTGGAAACATTATGTGAAAATATTTCCAAAGACGAGTCTGATATCGAGAAAGATGAGATAAAGCGACTTATTATAGCAAGAGTCAAAGAAAGGTTTAAGTTAGGGAAATCATCTACAATTTCTTTTATTCGTTTGATAAATGGTTTTCTAACTAAAAAGGAGGACGAGCAGGATGAAGAAACTGACATTTAAAGTGAGTGCTCCCAAAGAAGGAAACATATCTGGTTTAATCAAAGCAATTAACAAGATTGCTTGTCAGCTTAAACTTGACATCGAAAACGGATTCGTAGTTGCTGAAAATGTAGACGAATCTACAATTGATGTTGTTATCGATTTAATCAACAACTATTATACACTTTTAGGTATTGATATCGACAATAGTGTTAAAAATGATGTTAATGTCGCTAACGACGATGAAAAAGTAGCAGTATCAACCCAAAAAGAAAGTGTTTCAACTCCAAAAACACTTGAACCACAGTCTGAAGACGATTTGATCATAAGAAAGGTTGAATTTAAAAATGAGTATATTGAACAACTTATCAATAAGTTGCCGAGAACTATTTCTTGGGCTATGTTTAAGAATAATGCTACGGGAAATGAAATTTCCCATTTCATTTTTTCTACTATATCTGAAATTTCTATGAATTACAATAATACAGCATGTATTCCAGTTTCTATTGGAGATGTTGTAGACTGTAATTATGGAACTCATCTTCCCAAGGAAATTAATGGTGCCCATGTAAGTGCTATCGTCTGTGATATTTCTTTTGGTATGGTATATTTAGTGCCTATTACCAAGCAATTGGATAACCTAGTATCCCGTTCCTTTATAAAATTTACTGTTCCTAATGATATCATTTATGATGAAAAGGACTATGTAAATGGAACTGTCCTCTTGGACAAAGGCAGATACCTTCGACCAGAGAGATTGAATCAGATTATTGGCAAAACAACTCCTGAGTTTTTGGCAAAAGTGTTACATCAGTTGTCTACTACATTTGACTTTGCTGACAAAATCGCAGAAAATGGTATCAAACCTACTAATTGCAAAACAACAACTGATAAAACCATTACTCCAGAAGTAGATGAAACAACAACTGCTGGGACAACTTCTCCAGAAGTAGATGAAACAACAACTACTGGGACAACTTCTCCAGAAGCTGATAAGCCAACTATTGCTGGAAGTTCTGATAACGGAGAACAGCAACCCACAGTAATTGTTTCTTCAGAAGCAAAACCTGAAGAAATAATTAGCCAAATAGCAACAGTTTCTACTACGCAAAAGGTCAGCAATGTCGAAAAGGCTTTATTGGAATCTTTTGGTTCTGCCTTTGATAAGCTGGATCCTTCTAAACCAATTCAGGAGCAAATTGATTCTTTCATAACAGATATTGGCATACCTACAGGCGAAAAAATGCTGAGAAAAACCTTTGTTATTGCTTATGATATTAAGAAAATCACTTACGAGAATGTTATTCTTGAACTGCACAAAATGTATCCGACTGTAAATGAGGATATCATTAAAGCAAGTTTGAAAGAATCATTTAAGAAGTGGTTGGAACAATATCCGGAATTAGCAGAAAAATGTCCCAAACTTTCTCTTATGTCTGTACTCAAAGCATTCGCTAAGAGATTGGTATAGTTCTTAAATTCTGCTATTAGACTTTATAGAGTGGAAGATAATATCTTCCACTCTGTTTCTATTTATACAATTCTTCATTTTTAATTTTCTTGTTATCAATATAGTAACTTATACTATGTTGTTTAGACTGTTTTTTGTTAAATCCCAAAAACACTGCTTGCATTCTCAAACGTAATTTTAGCAATCTCCTCTAAGCTTAATTGCTTAACTTCTGCAATTTTCTCTGCAACATACCTCACATTTATAGAATCATTTCGTTTTCCTCTATGAGGTTCAGGCGATAAGTATGGGCTATCTGTCTCAATTAAAATCTTATCTAATGGCACCATTTTTATTATTTCATTTGCATTTTTGGAATTTTTAAATGTTACTGGTCCAGCAAAAGAAATGTAAAATTCCAACTTTAGTGCTTCTTTTACTAATTCTCTATTTAATGGGCAGCAATGAAATACACCTTTCTTTTTTACATTATGTTCTTTTAGTATTTGCAGAGTATCCATCACTGCTTCTCTTGTGTGGATTACGATTGGCAAATTAAATTTATTTGCTAACTCTATTTGCTTTATAAATGCTTCTTTTTGAAGATTTCTTTTGTCTTCGTCCTTTTCCCAATAATAATCTAACCCTATTTCTCCAATTGCTACTATTTTATGAGTATTCAATTCTTTATTTATAAACTCTTCTAACTCATTTAGTTGCTCTTCAAGATTGCTTTTTTCTTCTGGAATATCGTTTGGAGAAATTCCAGAAATCGTATACATCCAATCATACTTTTTTGCAATTTCTAAAGCATATTTTGAAGACTCTAAACTATATCCAGCATTAATTAATCTGGTTACCCCAGAGTCATAAATTTTTTGAATTAACTCTTCTCTATCTTGATCAAACTTCTCATCATTGTAATGAGCATGCGAATCAAAAAGCTCCATCTCTTCTCCTTTCACTCCAAATCACAACAGTGTTCGCCACAGCAAGCTCCCCAATATGTGACAAACTAACATCTATGCTCTCCAAAGAAAAATTATCCACAGTTTTACTAATATTTTCTCTTAACTTATCCACATTAATATAAGGTTTTCCACACTCGTTATTAAGAACCTCAATGTTTTTCCATAAAGCATCTTCTCTTCCGTTAACAAACTCAGATATTGCTTTAAATACTGCCTCTTTTGCTGCAAATCTTGCTGCATAATGCTGGTATTTCATTGCTTTTGAATCTTCACAGTATTGTATTTCTTTTTCTGTATATATACGATTTAAAAAGCTATCTCCTAAATCTTCAATAGCTTTTTTTATCCTCTCTACTTCAATTACATCAATGCCTGTTGTGACTTTCAAACTCTCTTCCTCCAATTCTCTTATTCATATGCTCAAAAAGAATTGGTGTTTTGGCTAGGCGAACGAACAAGAAAACCGGAGGCGTACTTTGTGTACGCTGAGGATTTTCGCATGTGAAGTTCAACAACGCCAAAACCCAATTATTTTTGAGCTATCCAAATTGCAATAACATTAATGACCAATATCACTGCCACAATTACCAAAGTAACTATATTATTCTTATTTAATTCCTCTACATTGTACTTTTTATATGTAACATCATATTCACTTTTTAGCTTTACAAAAGTGTTTTCTATATCCAATTTCTCGTTCCATACTTTTTCAAGTCTATTTCCAAATTCCTCATTTGTGATATCTTGTATCCAAAGTCTTTTTGCAAAATCAAGGAATCCTTTTTCTGCTTCTTTAAATTTATTTTTAAATTGATAATTTAGTTTATTTAGAGTCATTTTTTTGTATAAGATTAAGATATACATATACAAATATTCACTTTCAAATTTTTGAGGCACTACTGTGAAATTAGTAGTATTTATATTGGACGTAAATAATACTGTACTAGACATTGTAAATCCGTATCTTATATATTGATTTTTATATACACTCTTTATTTCTTCTATATTGCTATTTTTAGTTGCATATTCATCATCTATCATCTGTGAATTTGCTGGTTGTACACTTCTATACTTTTCAAACAAATTATTTAATGCATCACTCTCTGTATTCTCATTCCAGTCCTTTTGGTCTAGACATGCATATGAATACACAAAAAATTTATCATTTCCTATATTAGCTTTCTTAGAGATAGTTTCCTTACCAGTTAATTCTTTTATTAACATTGATATATCTTTCACATTTTTAAAAGAACTTGACTGGATTTTTATATTTTCATAATCCTTTAAATTATATGATAGAGAATTAATTTCTCTAAATTTGTAATTAAAATTTAATAGGTCTGAGAAGCCACTATTTCCTTCTAGGTTAGTCTTAAACATTAAAAAGCATACACCTGATTTAAAACATATTATTTTTATTTCAGATATCTCAAAAAATATGCCACTTTCTTTATCAACTTTTCCTTGCAGATTTTCTGTAAGTTCATAATTAAATATATTACAGTCATGCTCTGATAACATCGTAGCTTTAAGTGTGGAATCCATTTTTTCAAAGTCACGTATTCCTACTTTGTTCAAGCCAAATGACCAAAACATGTACTCTCTTATACTGGGTAAAAAATATGTATACAAATGTATGTCCTTTTGTTTATCAAAAAATCTTATTTTGCATTTTTTATTCCTAAGTAATCCTTGCAAATATTTTTTGTACTCTTTTTCATCAATTACATATGGATAAATAAAATATGTATATTGATACTTTGTCATAAGTTCCAATTTAATTCCTCCTAAGAAAATTATTCACTATCTGTAAAGTAATATAAATTCAAGTCTTCTCCCAAATGCCACTTTCCAATAAATTCAACTAATGCATTGTTTTCAAGATTATATGATGGAGATATTGCCACTTGTCCATTAGAGTCAACTGCTCCCCATAATCCATTTTGTTTTACACTAGCATATCCATAATCATTTTGCTCTCTTGCATCATCATATATGTAATTTACAACAACATTTCCATTTCTGTCTACAAACCCATATTTTCCTTCTTCATTTCTGCTTAAGAAAATTGTGTTGCTTGAAAATACATCTTGAGCTGTTCTTTCTTCGAACCTATAATTGTAATATTTATTAGTGTCATCTACTCTAACTTTAATGTAACCTTTTGTTTCATTTACTTCAGAGACAATTACCTTTGTTAGCTTAACATTTAAATCTGAATCTATTAAATCTGATGTATAATCGTCATTTGTTGCCTCATAAAAGTTTCCTGAACTTCTATAGACTATATTAGAATAATTAAAATCAACAGGTGTATTTCCATCAGAATTCATTATGCCATATTTTCCATTGTTATTTACTATATAATTGTTGCCTGCAGCATAAGTTATACTATTATAATTTGTATCTATAATATTTTTACCATCAGTTATTCCTACAACACCATATTTATTATCGTTTACTACAACTGCATTTTCTCCGTTTATAGACACGATATCATCATATTTCCCTGATAAATACTTATTTCCATCAGTATCAATAACTTCCCAATTGTCTCCCTCTTTTACAATGTAATATTTTCCATTTCCATATACATTTTTTATATCATCATACTTTGTTTCTACTGCAACTGTTTTTGTATAGTTTATGACACCATATTTTCCATCATTATTTCTAACTATATATCCATTTTCGAACTGAGTTGAAACTGGCTCTATAGTTGCATATTCGTTATTAATTATTACAGTTCCAACATTGTCAACCAGTCCATACTTTCCGTCTTTTTGTGTTAACAAGCTATTTATAACACCTTTCAAAGCAGTTATTGAATCATATTCACAATTTACTATTTGTCCTCCATTTGTATCTATTATTCCGTATTTTCCGTCCTTAGACACCTTAAGAATACCTGATTCATACCATAAATTATTACTGCTGTCGTAATTTTCTATAGCTTCTACTGTATCATAGTCAGTAAATAATTCTTCATTTTTCTCATTTAATATTTTTGTCTCATATGTACCATCATCATAATTAACATCAGTTGTACATATAAATAACCCCTTTGTATTATCTGGAATAACTATATATTCATCATATTCTGGATTAATTATTATATTACCTCTTGAATCTATAACTCCCCATTTTCCTTCTGTATAAACAGGAAAATATCTTAATGCCACTGTTTTTTCTGTTGTACTTTCTTCTGAATCAAACAATTTGCTAATTCCTATAAAAAACATAATTATTACTGCAATTGCTATAATCACTGCAAACACTTTTTTTAAGTTTAGCTTTTGTTCTCCATCATACCTTCTGCCTCTACTCATGCTATAACATCATTCCTTCCTTCAAAAGTTAGTATTCTGCACATATACTATATCATTTTTTTGGACTAATTACAACAATTTTCGCAAAAAAACACACCTAAAATGCGATATCACATTCTAGGTGTGTCCCTTTCGTTTCAAAAATGAAACAAATGCTCCGTCCCCTTTGTTTCATTTTTTCGTAATCTTCGCAACTATTACACTCATGTCGTCTTTTTGGTTGCCAAAGTCGTTGTCTATTGCTTCTCCTATAATAATGTCTGCTATTTTTTGTGCGTCGTTTGTTTCAATGTCTTCTAATAAATATCTTAGCCATAATTGTTTATTTACAAATTCTTTATTTGAGTCTATTACTCCATCTGTGCACATTACTAATATGTCTCCATCTTGCAAATCATAGTCATATACAACTAAGTCCACATCATTTAAAATTCCTGTTGGTAGTGACATTGATTTTAGTAATTGTATGTCTCTTCCTCTTTTTACATATGTAGGACAAGCACTATTTTTTATAAATTCCATATTGCCATTATATAAGTCTAGTATTTCAATGTCTAATGTAGCAAACATGTCATCTTCTGTATTTGCTGATAAAGTAGAGTTTATTAGTTTTAAAGATACGTCTTTATCAAATCCTGCTGTCAATAATCTCTCTAGCATTTTTACTGCTATCTTACTGCTTTTCATTGCTTCTGGTCCTGAGCCCATTCCGTCACTTAGAGCTAACAAGTATTTTCCATCTTCTAATTTTATTTGTAATATGCTATCTCCTGATACTGATGAGCCAGATTTTGTTGATTTTGCTGTTCCTATTTGTATATTGTAATTATCATCAGATATATATGTAAATTTGCATATGTCTTTATTTAATCTTATTCCGCATTCCTGTTTTTGCATTACCATTTTTTGTTCTAATGCTTTACTAAGTATCTTGCATATTTTCTTTATATCACACTCTGTACCATCTGGATTACCGCATTTATCAGTATATACTTCTACTATATATCTTCCAGAATCTTTTTGCTCTATTTCAATATTTTTTATTTCTATTTCTTTTTGCTCAAGCAATTTCATGATTTCTTTCTTTTTATCAAGGAATTGCTCCTCTTCTTTATTTATATCTTCTGCAACTTTTGATATTACTTGTGAAACTCCTTTTAATTGTTCTGACACATTCTTTTTGCTCTCATCTAGTTTCTTTTTCCATATAAAGTTGATTTTACTTACTCTATATGAATAGTTAATTGCTTTTACAATTTGATATACATCTTCTTTTGCCTGTGTTTTAGTATTATCAAATCCAACTATATAGTTGTTATTCTTTTCTAGTATTTTTATAAATTCTCTTTCTGTTATAATGTCATTCTCTAACAAATAGTTAAAAATGTCTGTAACTAGTTGTTCCGTAGGATAATACATTTCATCATAAAGCATATTATCTTCTAAATTTTCTATGTTCTTTTTAAGTTCTTCCACAAAAATATCTATATTATTCTTCTCTTGCTCTTTTAATTCTTTTTCTGTAAGTATTGTTGCAGCTGCTTCTCTATAGCTCTCTGCCATATCAAATATTGTTTCTGATATACTATTTAGCTTGTATATTGTGTCTTTATTTCCTTCTAAGTCTTTTTCTGTTGTCTCTGGTAAAAGTTTTGTACTTCCTACCAAATCTTCTATATTAATCTCAATATTTTTAGGCATTGCAAGTAGTCCTAATGATGCTATTAATATTTCTTGAAACATTATTAATTGTGCTGAATTTCCATTTGTAGCATATGCAAATACTACATTTCCAATAGCAAATCCTACTATTACACCTATTCTTCCAAATCTGTTTAAAAGTCCTGCAATTAATCCAGATATAGCATATGCTGCAATCATCACAGGTTCTGAACCTGTTATTACTCCAAGTACAACTCCTATTGTTATTCCTCCAGTTGCACCAACAAGCATACCGTTTTTCCATCCTAATACTAAAACAATTAATATGCTAAGTATATTTTTTATATTATATCCAAATATATTTAGATCTCCAAATACTGTAACTGCAATTGATAGCAAAAGGCTTGTACCAATTACTTCCTCTATAGTAAATGCTCTTCTAGTTCCAAAATCTATTATCATTGTGATTGCATTTACAAAAATTTTATAGAATATGTATGATGTCATTCCAAGCATTATACTTGTTAATATATCAAATACTAGTAATGTTCCAAAAATCTTAGGCACTATTTGAACAATTACCACTGCAAAAAATAAATGTGCACCAATCTTCTTTTTCTCATTTACTTCCTCTTGCAGTCTTGGTCTAATAATAAGTACTGCTACAAAAAACACAAGTGAAGTTATAAAATATACAAGAAGATCATTAAATCCAAATCTAATAAATGTGCCTATAAGTGTTAAAACATACATTATACCTATTGGCCTATTGTTGCTCAGAGCCGCTGCTATCATAGCTAGTCCAAATGGCGCTAATGTAAACATAAGGCTACTATCATCAAGACCTACCATAGATACCATGAAGGTCACAATATATAAGAATATATTTTGCTTTGCAAATAATCTTTTTAACACATCTTTTGTACTAACTTTTTTATTTTCTTCTTCATAATCGTATTGATTATTTAGCCCATCCCTACTTATATTTTGAAACATAATCACACTCACCTTTCTTAGGTAGTAATACAATGTTGTGATTTAACTTTATGCATAACTGTTTTTTGTATCATACCTTTATTTATGCATTAATGTCTTTCCTCGTGTTTCTCTTTTGTGTATGTAGCTAACTTAATGCTACTTAATTATAGTTCATTTGAAAATACTTTTTTGTCACATTTAATCCATAATATAAAAAAGTTTTTTACAAAATGTGATGTGTTCTTGTCTTTTATTTTCTTTTCTAACAATTTGTACTTACTATTTTATCGCAAAATAGCGTTTTTTTCAAGATTTTGAGGTAAAAAACATTGAAAATCAGTTCATAGTTAGTTACAGGGCATGCATAATTTGAAGACCTTTAACTATGAACAAAAGGGACACACCTATAAATGTTTTATAACATTTTAGTTTAGGTGTGTCCCTCTTGTTTCAGGTTATCCACAATTTCAAATACTAATGTGGATAAGTACGAACGAATGCTCCGTCCCCTTTGTTCGATTATTTTCCTTTAAGTACTTTTCTTCTTATTAGTATAATTCCTCCTATTAGCATTACTGCTACTACTCCAGCTATGATATAGTAAATACGTACTTCACCAAATGGTGGTAATATAACTATTCTTTCTGCAATATTTGCGTCAACTTCTGATGCATCTTCAAGTGATGGGTCTTGGTTACCAACTACTGAGTAAGCCATTCTTCTACCAACTGAGTTAGATGTTTTTACGATTTCAACCATGTTTCCATATGTTAAATCGTCATTTGTATTTTCTGGTGTGATTAATTGTGATAATATTAATGTTCTTGTTATTTCATCACCAGGTTCTAACGCTCTATCCGCTTCTCTAGTTCCGAAACTTTCTGTTTGTACTATTGTATTAAATGCTGATAATTTCTTATTGTTTTCTCCACTTTCAAGTTTCTTATTAACTAGGTCTTGATTTACATCAGAATGGTTTGTTAAGTCTTCTACAGTTATTAGATGCCATCCATCTGTCTTATTGCTTCCATTATTTGCCTCATTATTCTCGTCAAATGTTAAGTTGTTTTGTACATAATCTACTACTTGGTTAGCTACAGTTGTTGATACAGTTGTTCCTGATGTATCTCCTCTATAGTAGAAGTCTTTTGTAGCATCGTCTACATAGTCAACTTCACCAACGTTTGTAATTTTTACAGTGTATGTTATTTGAATTGTTGCACCATGCATTAATTCTTCGTCCATTGTAAGTTGTATTAAACCTTTGTCTGTTCCTGCTACATCCCTATCAATCTCTTCTCTGAATGAATATCTATGTCTGTTATCATCTCCATAATATTCTTCGTACATTCCTATGATGTCACCTTGATCTGGATTATAGTATTCATCTCCGCCTTTATTTACATTTGCATTGTTTTCAGAGCTTGTTTTCTTGTCTTCGTCTATACTATATTCCTTATGGTCTTGCCATAATGCATTGTTTGCAGCTTCATTTATATCAAATAATATACTTCCATTTGCAAGTGTTACTTTTACGTTTGCTACAGATTTGTCTATTTCAAGTTGTGCTTTTGGTCTTTCTGTTAATCCAAAGTCTATGTTATTTAATGTATAGTTACTGTTGTATGCATTATCTCCTACATAGTCTTTACTTGAATTTCCTGAATTATTTTGTTCAGAATTTAATCCATCTGTTTGTTGTCTATCATATTCAAATTCAACTACTATAACACCTGTTTCTGCAGTCATTTGAGTATTTTGAATTAACTCATTATATAGACTTCTCATTTCATCATCAGTATATTCTGTTCCATTGTAGCTTGGTCTTTCATATGGTGATGCCAAAACTTCTGCAATGTGGTTTGTAATTCCGTCTGCATTGTTACCTGCATCTGTTGCTCCATCGCTATAGTTAATTACCGCTTGTCTACCTTGAATTGTATATCCTGATGCTGCATCGAATCTATTATTGTCTCCAACTCCACTTAGTCTATATGCATTTCCACTCCATGAGTCTGTTGTATATAAGTCTTTTGCATCAGAGTAATTTGTAGTATTGCTATCTGCTACATATATATCATATCCGTATGTACCACTTTCATTTTGTGTTTCAGTATTTGTATATCCGTGATAATTTCCTGATATGTCTGTATTAGCATTTTGCGCTAATCCACTAGCATTTCCATTTTCATCAAGTCCTGTTTGATATACTGTTGATTTGTAGTCTTGACCATTGTAAGATACTGGTTGTTCATTTGATGTAAGTGCTGTGTTATCTGTATCTCCATATTTGAATCTTATTACATAATCACCAGGTATAAATCCTATATAGCCGTCTCCTAAATGTTCTTTGTCAAATCCATATTGTCCTTCGCTATTAGATGTTGTTTCATACCAGATATATTCTGTACCATCTGAACGTTTTTCTACTAATTGTACTGTAACTCCAGAAACTCCGGTTTCATCTTCTCTTATACCATTACCTATTACGGCATCTCCGTCAACTACAGTTCTTTGATCTTCCCAGACAGTACCGTTTGCCTTTCTTACTGCATCTTCATCTATTATTACTCTTAAACTTGGTGCTCTATCTGTATCATCTTCAAAGTTCTGTTCGTACTTATCTCCTTCTAGGTCACTAGATACTAAGTTACCAGGTGTAGAATCTCTGTCTATCAATCCTGCTATATCATTTGCACCTTTTGAACCATAGTTTGGTAATGTTGTACCTTCTTTATAATATGTTGAGTATCCATTTATTTCTGCCAAGTTTTCTTTTGGAGAATCTCCTGATGCATATTTTCCACTATCTAATAACACTCTACCATTTCCATCTTTGTTTACTTGGAATGTTAAGTAAATGTATGCACTTTCTCCAGATGCTAGTTTCTTCTCTTGAAGTCCATTTACATAAACTGCATTGTATTCACTTCCTACGATATCGCTTTGTGTAGAATTTCCATATTTACTACTGTCACTGCTCCTTACGTCTTTATAGCTTCCTATACTTGTCACATTTTCTGATACCATTGCATTATAGAATTCATCATCTGTAACAGTATTGTTATCATATGTTACCCAAGATAAATCCTCTCTATAAGTATAATCTTTGTCATAGAAATCTACTACTTCTTCGATTTCTGATAATATACTCATTGATTGATTTCTTACAGTAACCTTATATGTGATGTATATTTCTAAAGGTGCACCAGGGTGTCCTACACCAAATCCATTTGAAGTATTGTATAGATAATCTGTTTCATATATTTCTCTATTGTAGTTCATATCATAGTAGTAAGAGTAGTCAGACATTCTTAAATTAATATCCCAGTATGTTTGATTATCTTGGTTTCCATCACCATTATTTGTTCCTTCTCCGTCACCATTATCTGCATTTCTCTTATCATAATTGTATATTACTGTCTTATCATTAATCTTTAATGTTGCTTTATATACGTCTTTTCTAAGAGCCATATCTGTTTCTTGTCTTCTCCACAATCCACAGTTTACAAATAATTGTCCTTGATAGATATTCTTAAATGTTATATATGTGTCATTTTTTCTTACTGTATGATCTTCATATGTACTTGCATTTGCATCATGTGTTCCATTACTGTAACTATTGTTTGGATATTTATTTCCACTTGCTACATATGTTGTAAATTGGTCATATACTGGGTATAGGTCGTATGAAGTTGCATCACTCATATTATTTATAGTATATGCATTAATCTTACAATCCTCTATAAATTGTAACATTCTCCATACTTCATCGTCTCCACCTTCAACATTTCCTGATATTTCATTAACAATACCCTGATAAATAGTATTCTTCATTTCATCATCAGTTGGATATCTTCTATTTTGTAAAATAAATTCTCTTATTCTTGTTGTAATTAGACCTTCATTAATTGTGTCGCCTTCCATTATCATTCCGCTTGCTTGGTCTATATAGTAATGTGTGTCTATTAATGACTCAAATACTTGCTCATAAGTTCCATCTGCTGTCAAATTGAATCCTGCTAAGTCATATATTGAGAATGTTGTATTATATCCATTATTACTATTAATCAATCTTAAATTCAAAGAATTTGTTGATTCATAGTTTTCTGGATATGAACGTATTTCTGCAAATCTTTGGTCAAATTCATCTCTTTCACTAGCAACTTCTAATGCCTTTGAAGTTTGTCTCCATGAGTTGCTAACAGTTGATGAAGTATCGTATTGATTTGCATTTACCATATCTTCTACAGAAGCATAATCATTTCCATCATATGACAAGTATTCTGTTGGCATATATGTTTGACCATTATATGAGAATACTACAAAGTAGTGTTTCTCAGTATCTAATCCTCTAAATTCATAGTATCCATTTTCATCTGACAATGTTGGATTTATTCTTCTTGTATAATCATCTGGGTTATTTACTTCATCATCAGTAGCATTTGGATTTTCTTCTCTTAATGTTGCAAGAGTTGCTAACTGGGCATTTCCATTTTCATCAATCTCATAAAGTGTAACCTCAGCTCCTGGTATAATTTTGTCTCCCTCATCCATTATTCCATTTACTGCTGTTTCCTTAGTTTGTGGTGTATCTTCAAATACATATCCACCAAGTTTCATGGTTTTCTCTAGATATTTGTCTAGTGGTATTTCTATGCTTTCTGATACAAGTTCTCTATGTGCTTTAACAATATATAATAAATTTTGTGCATGGTCTTCCTCAACACGATATGTTTTATTACAATACTTGTGGGTAGAGCATGTTGTACAATGGCTGTGTCTACCATCATAATGTGAACTTGTTTCTGGATAATATACTATACCTTCTCTTATACATACAAGTGTTGTAGCTTTCATGTATTCAAAGTCTATATGTAATTTTAGTGAAGATACATCGTCTCCAGTATATTTAAATTCTACATAAAAAGGTTCATTTGGATCCGGATAATTTCTGTCGTTTTCATAATAATCCACTAAGTTTGGATTACATATGTCAGGATATTTTTTATCTCGGTTTGTAAAGTAGTCAGGTGCTTTATAACTTTCTTCTTGCTCTGGTCTTATTAACATATCTATTTCTACTTTATTTCCGTTTTGATCTATTAGATACATGTTTGATATTCCACCAAATGAGACACCTTCTGTAATTCTTCCAAATGTTTTACCTGATATGTAATCTACTGTAAATGGTCCTAATATATGTGTATCTGTTGTATCATCTGTATCTAATTTTACTGCATCAACATTTGTAGTATCTACAGGTTTCATACCTGTTCTTCCATATTCATCTTCTTCTACAATCTGGTCATAAAATGTTTTATATGCTTGAGAGGTTTCGTAAATTATTTCTCCTTCTCTTCTATATGAACCTCTTCCAGGGTCTCCTTTTTGGCTCATAACTGACATCCATAATGCCTGCTGTTTGCCTCCACTCCATGATTCATCCTCTAACATAGAAGAAAAACCATTTGGATAATATGATGTTATATATGCTATATCATATAAACTATTTACGTAATGTCCATTTACGTTTCCAGAATATGTTTCAGTATAATGAACATTGTCACAGTAATAGTATGGATTACTTCTCATATCACTAGGTGGATAATGGCATGAATAACACTTTAAGTATGATCCTTGGCAATAATTTACTATATCTTCACGTGTTCTTCCTGTTGTTCTTAATGCAGCTCCCGGCTCCACGCAGTATACTTCTTCTCCTTTTCCAAAATCAGGATATGGCCTAAATAAGTCACTTCCAACTGCTATTTCTTGATACACTATAATTGGATCGTGGTTATTACACGATTCATCTACTCCTTCATGATTATTGCATGAATTAAGTGCCTGTGTATTTTCATTTAATTGTGCAAGAGTATCTGTAGATAACTGTAAGGAAATACCCAAAGATACTCCAACAGATATAGCAACTGTTATTATTGTTAGAAATAACCATTTTAATAATCGTTTCATATTTTCCTCCTTTCCTTCCTATTTATTTTTTGTTAATACTTTTTTCTTAATTACTATAATTCCTGTTGTAATTATAGCTAGTACTAGTATTATTAATCCTGTGTACATTATAATTTTACCTGTTACTAAAGATATTAAAACATCTGCTTGTCCTAAGTCATCTTCACCCTCTTGTCTATTTGCTTCTGTTGAATCTATATCTTTTAGTCCTTGTTCATTATAGGTTTCATAAATTTCTGCTTGGTTATTTAATGTTGTTCCTATTGAATCTTCAGTTATTTGTTTTGTTAATACTAAAGTTAATTCTTTTGTTTCTCCTGGCTCAATCAATGTGTTTTCTAAACTTGTGTTATAAATGTTTCCATTTGTTTCTGATAAATACCAATCTTTATTTAAGTCCGTACTAAATCCTACATCTTCTGGTAAGTAATCAACTATTTTTCTAGCATAACCTGCTACTCCACCTTCGTTTTTAATTACTATTTTGTATTCAATTACCATACTACTTTTTCCAGCATTTTGTCCCAAAATTTCGACTTTTTCTAAAGTTGAGTCTCCATATTCATATTGTGCTGTTCCTATGGTTGGAGTAGTTAATGATATTTTTGTAACATATTTTTGTAAGCTTAGGTCAAACTTCTTATCTTGATATAATCCCAAGTCAATGTTTCTTAAATTCTCATTTACAACTTGAAGTGTATCTGTTACACCAGCAATTTGTCTTGCTCCATTTAATGTTATATTTGTTTCTATTGCATCTGAGTTCTTATTGCTATCAACACCATCTTTTTGGTATGTTGTTATGCTATATGAACCAGCATCATATAAGAATATAACTAAGTATTCATTTGGTGTTAAGTTAGTAAATTCATATTTACCGTTTTCCCCTGTTGTAACTATTTTGTTCTCTCCAGAGTTAGCATCAGTTACCAATTGTCCATTTGATTTATATAATAATGCAACTTGAATTCCTGACATAGTATTTTCATCTTCGTCTCTCATACCATTTTGGTTATTGTCAAGCCATGCTGTTCCAGAAATTTTATATCTGTTTTCTCCTGTAGATGTTGAATTATCGTGTAATTTAGCATCATATTCTAAATATACTGTTGTGCTATTTAGTTCCATTCTCTCTACTTCATTAGAATATATAGATGCTTTATTTATAAGTTCTTTTCCATCATCATCTGGTGATTCTAATTTTCCTTTAACCTTTAAAGTAATAGTTAAAATTGTATTATCAGGTATCCTTGGTATTTCTATATAAACCTTTCCTTCTCTTTCTGATGCGCTTCCAGCAATACTATAATCTGCGCCCGTTTCGCTAGTTGTTTTCCATTCGTATTTTGTCCCCACTAATTGTAACTCTGCTGGCAACTCATCTTCTAATACAAAGTTGTTTATATATGAAGTTCCTGTTGTATCAATCTCGAACTTATAGTCAAATTCTTCTCCTTCTTTAACATATTCTTTTGATGGTTCTAGTTGTTTTCCTGTCAATCCAGCTTTTCCTACATATACCCATCTTTCATTTGAGTATTGTGTACCTATTCCATCAACTTCTGCTGTAACCATCGTTGAGAATTTTGCAGGAGTATTTTCTCCTATTGTAAACTCTGCTAGTATGTTTTTATAGTCTCCACCTTGCATAGTTCCAATATTTACTTTGATCTCGTTATTACTTATTTGTATCCCATCAGTTGTGATTTCACTTTCCTCTCCTGCAGAAGGATCTTCTGGTGTTGTTATTCCTTGCTTATATATATATGCATTTTCTACTGTTACTCCTTCTGGTAATGGAATAATAACTACTACATTATTTCTTTGTTCAATACTATCATTTCTTACTGATATTCTATATTCTACCTTATATCCCTCTGTATATGTTTCATATTCTATAGTATTAACCTCATTTTTTATTCTAAAATAGTTTTGATTAACTGTTAAAGTATATTCATTTGATTTTATTTCTCCTGATAGGTTATCCGCAGTAAGTATTGCATTTCCTTTTGCTGTTTCTGAAGTAAGAACTTCTTCTGTTTCATTTTGTCCCATAGCTGCTATTAAATCATAATCTTTCTCTATTGTTTCTCCTGGCTTGATGTTACCAAGTTCAAAAACAAATTCTTTAATATCAGAAACATTATATACATTATTTATTTCTTCAAAAGTAACATACTTTGTATTGCTGAATATTGGTACTGATAGCTTTGCATTTTCTGCTTCAATATCTCCTGTGTTTTTTACAGTTAAATACATTCTTACATACTGTCCATCTCCTAATTCTGCTCCTTCTGGCAAACTTGAACTTAATGTTACTTCTAATTCTGGTCCTGCACCTGTAGTAAGTTTAATTATTGGAGAAACTTTAGTTTCTGCCATTGTTCCAATGTCTGAAATATTATTATAAAATACTTTGTACATTGTACTTGTAGAATTGTTATGTGTTAAATTTCCTGCAAGTTCAGCAGTGTAAGTAAATTCAAATCCTTCTCCTGCTGCCAATTCGGCGTTTTCTACAACTATTAAGTAAGATTTCATCTGAGTCAAATTACTTGTATCTTCTGTCCAACCATTGCCTGCATTTGATAAGTCATTTGTAGCATCTGCATTTGCTGAATAATATACTTTTATATTTGATGTTTTGTCTCCACTTATTTGAATTCCGCTCTTCAATGACATTGTCATATTTGATGCTAGATCAGCATTTGTATCAACATTTTTGTTTCCTTGTGCTGGGAATCTTCCTACTACAACTACATTTGAAATTGCATTTTCGTAGTTGTTTATAACTTGTCCTCCAAATACTACATCTCTTGCATCTGAGTATGTATCCACTGTAAGTTCTGTTGGTTTATCTTCAATTGTTAAAATATCCTCTGCCCCTTCTTTATAGTTAGATACTTCGTTTGTTGCAATAACTCCTGTTGGAGCAATTATTGGAATGTCCGCTTTTGCAGTTTTTTCTTCTTTTGCTTCTTCTGAATTATTTGAATAATTCATTGTAATTTCTGCATTTTGACTTGTTCCTAATTTGTTTAATTGTAGATTTGTATCTATTATAATGCTTGTTCCTTTAATATCTGCATTCTCTGTAGAATATTCTGTTTGTGTACCCTCCATGCCTATATTTATTACTTTTTTGCCATTTTCTTGAGAAAGTGTTGCTTCTTTTATTTTTAATTCATCATTATATAGTGCTTTAATGCTATTTACTTCAACATTTTCAACAACTTCTGGTAATTCTATTTTTAAAGTTGGGTCTTTAAATAATGAATTGTATGTAGAAGATGTATCTAAAGTTGCTCTTATCTCTACATTATTGTTTTCTGTTACTGTTGATAACTGCTCTTTATTAATTGATATTGTTGCTTTAGTTGATGGCTCAATCATATTAATTTTTGCAGTTTTTTCTGTAGAATTTTCAATGGTATTACCTATTACAGAAGTTTCTATAGTCTTAAATTCTTTCATTTGCTCTTTTGAGTAATCTATATTTTTTGCTATAGCTTTTGTTATATTTATTTCTATTTTGCCTTCTATAATCGGTTTACTTGTTCTAACAACTATTTGATTTTTATTAAACTCAGATATATCTATTGCATATTCATTTGAACTATTAAGTTCTGTATCTTTGTTTATTTCTCCTAATTTGTTATTTGCATTGTCAAATACTTCTATTTTGCCATCTTCACCTAACATTTTGTCAAATATAGTTTTAGAAATTTTTACTTCTTTATTATATGTATAATTTTTGTCTCCTATGGTTGTTGCACCTTCTGCTGCTTGTTCTCCTTCTTTTTCTTCTGTTTTAAATCTATCAACGTTTTGTGTAAATACTACACTGTCTACTATATTAACTGAATCTACATTTGCTGTATATTTTATGTTATATAAAGTCTCATTCTTGTTTTCATCTTTATCTATATCATAGTTTGCATATATGTATCCTTTGCTAATTTCGTTTGTAGCAGATATTTCAGTTGTTGTTAATTCACCTATTTTTTCTTTTAATTCATTTTCATATGCAAAATCTTTTGAAATTAATTGCTCATCAAATGTGTATAGTGTGTTTTCTACTTTTATATTTGTTTGTATTTTTAAATCTGTTTCTTCTACTACTTTGTTGTATATCTCTCTTCCTTCATATATGAATGTAACTAAAAATTCATCAGTTGAATCTTTTTTCCATTTAATCATGCTGTTTGCATCTGCTGTGTTTTCTACATTTATAGTAAGTGTGTTGTTTTCAGCATCATATACATAGTTATTATTATTAAAGTTAATTCCATCTTCTTGTCCATTTGTAGCTTTTGTATTATTTGCAATTACAGATACCGCAGTTGGCTTTGTTCCACTTAATTCTGGAACTGTAATTGTTGTTTGGCTAGATTTTACAGGTAGCTTATTTTCTTTTACTTTATTATTTACTCGCATTTGTAATAGCACACCATATTTTTCTCCTTGTGTATATGGTATGTATTTATTAATTATCATAGTATTTTCTAATTCTGTTTCAGCTGTCCATGTCAATTTGTTTAATACAGTTTTTTCTATAGTTTTACTGTTTCCATCATTATCTACATATTCAGCTGTTAATATTGTTTTAAATTCTTTATTTAAATAGTCGGCTGTTACATCTTCTTTTGAAAGAAATTCTATCGGAATTTCTATTGTAAAATTATTGCCTTTATTTATTTGATTTAGACTAATTTGATTATTTTCTCTATCCACTTTTTGAATGTATTCATTTTTTTCATCAGGATTTATTGTAAAATTAATACCTTCGAATGAAACAAGTACATTTTTTAAATATCCTGCATTTTTCACATTAAGATTAAGGTACAGCTTGCCTTCTTTAGATGTCATATCTAAGCTAGTTTCATGTACCCCTCCTTCAAAATATGAATTAAATTCAACATTTGAATTGTTTGTTCTACTATTTTGTGAGTCATACGCACTTGATGTAGCTATACTTTCTGTTGCTAGAAATATCAAGTTAGTACCCATCAATAGTATTACAATCATTACTGCGATTAGTTTGTTTAATATTTTGTTCATTGCTACCTCCCAAACATAATATCATAACATTAATTATACTACTTTTTTGCCCATTTTTCAATGGTTATAGCAAATAAATTACATAATTTTTTTCTATAATATATTTAATCAGAAATATTGTAACATTTTTACCATAAATTGCAATAACTTAATCTCTAAATTACATATAGAGATTAAGTTATAGATATACGGAAATAGACATTTCCTAGAAATATTAAATTTATATTACATTTTCAAGACATTTTTGTTACATTAGTTTAAATATGAAATCACTTCCTCAACATCAATTTCTGATGAAGACCTTTTATATATTTCATTTCCTTTTTCATCAATTATCACTATTGTAGGAACAGTCATTACATCAAACTCTCTAAATACAGT
>CAMOBD010000009.1 GCA_946578345.1 uncultured Clostridium sp. | reverse complement strand
ATTTTCCCGTTAATGTTTAAAAAATTTTAGGACATTTTCAAAAACTATTGACACAAATTTTACTGTAAAAATTGATTTATTATATGCTAATCCTATCTTCAAATTTTTCCTCAACCAGTTTACGTAGCCTTTTATTTTCTTCTTTTTCAAGTTTAGGGTCTGTGCTTTCTATTTTAGCTGACAAAC
Source organism: uncultured Clostridium sp. (assembly GCA_946578345.1). Classification (GTDB taxonomy): domain Bacteria; phylum Bacillota; class Clostridia; order TANB77; family CAG-508; genus CALXVA01. The sequence continues at coordinate 37,166 of CAMOBD010000009.1, read as the reverse complement.
TCTGCACTTCTTTTAAAACCGATACATCTTCAAATAAATTTGCTATTTTAAATTCTGGAAGTCCATGTTGTCTTGTACCAAAGAATTCTCCTGAACCTCTTAACTCCAAGTCTTTTTCTGCTACTATAAATCCATTGTCTGTTTCTTTCATTGTTTTCATACGTTCCCTTGTTGTTGCTGAATTTCCTTCATAAATTAGTATACAGTATGATTGATATTCTCCTCTTCCTACTCTTCCTCTTAGTTGATGTAATTGTGCTAAGCCAAAATGTTCTGCATTTTGTACAACCATTATATTTGCATTTGGTACATTTACTCCAACTTCTATAACAGTAGTAGAAACTAGAATTTGGATTTCTCCATCTTTAAATCTTTGCATTATATCATCTTTGTCCTTCTGTTTCATTTTTCCATGCAAATATGCTACTTTGTATTCTAGAAAAATATCATTTTGATATTTTTCTGCAAGTTCAACTACAGATTTTTGGTTTTCAAATTCCTCATTTTCTTCAACTAAAGGACATACTATGTATGCTTGTCTTCCTTTGGCTACATTTGACCTTATAAATTCTTCTACTCTTCTTTCGTAATTTTTAGTTACAGAATATGTTTCTATCTTCTTTCTATTTGGTGGAAGCTCATCTATTATTGATATATCAATGTCTCCATATAGTATAAGTGCTAGCGTTCTTGGAATTGGAGTTGCAGTCATAACAAGCACATCTGGATTTGCACCCTTAGATACAATACTTGCCCTTTGCCTTACGCCAAACCTATGTTGCTCATCTGTAACGACAAGTCCAAGATTTTTGAATTCAACATCATCTACAAGTAATGCATGTGTTCCAATCAATACATCTATTTCTCCATTTTTTAATTGTTCTAAAACTTCTTTTCTCTTCTTTGCTCTCATTCCTCCTAGTAACAATTCACATTTTATTCCGAATTGTTCTAGTACTTTTGAAAATTCTTGCATATGTTGCTCTGCTAGAATAGCAGTTGGAGCCATTATTGCTGATTGATATCCACTTTTTGCAGCTTTATATGCAGCAATTATAGAGACAATTGTTTTTCCAGATCCAACGTCACCTTGTAACAATCTATTCATAGGCTTGTTATTTTCCATGTCATTATCTATTTCTTCCAATACTTTAAGTTGTGCTTTGGTTAATTTAAATGGAAGTGAATTTATTACATCAGACATTTTTACATTCTTATCAAATTGTATGCCTTCTGTTTCTTTATCATATCTTGATTTTAAGCTGAGTAATGCAAGTTGAACTGTTAGTAACTCCTCAAACACAAATCTTCTTCTAGCCTTGCTATATTCTTCAAAATTAGAAGGGAAATGTATTTGCCTTGTTGCAGTATTTATATCCTCCAAATTATATTCTTTTAATATGTATTCTGGTATTGTCTCATCTAATTTACCTAGCGTTAATTTTAGTCCATTTTCTATTATGCTTCTTATTTTATTTTGAGACAATTTATATGTAAGTGGATAAATAGGAATAATTTTACCTGTATTTTTATTAAGCCCCTCTTTATCAAATACAGGTCTTGCCATTTCCGTTCTTCCATATTTTATATTTACTTTTCCATAAAATTGATATCTTTCTCCTACTTTGAATTTATTTTTTAAATATGTTTGATTAAACCAAGTTAAGACACAGTCTCCTGTGTCATCTCTAACTAACATTTTTAACATAACTTTGTTTCTTGCAAATCTAGTCTCACTCATTTGACTTGCACAAACCACATCAATCAAAGCCTCTTCTCCGTCAACTAGCTCATATATCTTTTTTGGTTTACTTCTATCCTCATAATTTCTTGGAAAAAAAGTTATCAAATCTCCTAACGTATTTATTCCAAGCTTTTGTAAGAGTGTTAAATTATTTGGACCTACTCCTTTTATGTATTGCACATTTTGATTTAAATCTACCATTTCTTTCTCCTTTTTCTCGAACAAAGGGGATGGAGCATTTGTTCGAATTTATCCACATTTTCTAAATTTCCAAAATGTCGCAAAAAGGCCTGTCCCTAAAGCGACAAATCAGTTGGACTTAACATAGGAAAATCAAACTCCATGCTGTTTGGCGTTAGATTTCCATTCTCAGAGTGAGATGATAAAAATGAATTTGAGCCTTTTAAAAAATGTCTATATCTTGTTTCATCATCTAAGTATGTACTTCCTGTACTACCTCCAACAATTACTGGGTCATCCCAAGTAACATCTACTGCATACCAGTTTCCGTTCAACTGAACATAATTCCATGCATGTGATTCTGTTTCTCCATTAGAATTTGTTCCTGTTCCACTAACTAAAACGCATGGTATATTTAACTCATCCAAAATATATTTAAAACTTCTAGCATATCCTTCGCATACAGCCTTTCCCTCTGTTAGTGCTCCTACTATAGAATATGGTTCTTGTGCTTCTAAATTTACATCATATTCTATATTATTAATAAGCCAATTATGTACTTCTCGTACTTGTTCATACTGACTATATCCCTGTAACTGTCTCCCTATTTCCTCTCTCATTGCTTCTAGTAATCTTACTTTTCCATCTATAACTTCTCTTGATACAAAATGGTCTTTTAAATATGTACTATTACTTCCACTAGATAGTTCTACCCTATGAGTTGAGCTATTTCCTATAGTTATAGTTCGTGTAGTTAATGTTAATTTTTCTACATCTATATAAAATATATCTGCATTATCATATGTATATGCATTCCAAGCAGATTGGAATGCTATATTCAAAGTATTTTCTCCACCAGGAGTATTTAATAAGTCATTAAATCTTGTATCAAAATCTATTGTATATGTTCCTGATTTCATATTTTCTTTATTTTGATCAAATCCATCATAAATTATTTTTCCATATTCATCTAGTTGGTTATAATAATATTTATAACTAGCTGAATTTTGAACAATTTGAGTACTATTATTATCGGTTTGAGAGATAGTATTTGCATAACTTATAATGTCATTACTTGTCTCATTTATCTCATGCGTTGTATTTTCTGTAGTAACCCTATTTTGACTTTGAGTCGCAACTGCTATAGTATCATTATTCTTATCTTCATCTGCTGCCAAATCAAAAATATCCACATACACAATTTCATAAAAAAGAAATGCTATTAAAATTAAGATTAATATTGTTAATATGACGGATGCTAAAGAAGCTCCTTTATCATCAAAACACTTTTTTACCATTTCATTTCCTTTCGAATTTATTTTTTGTAATTTAATCGATTATTTTATAAAAGCTCTATTTTTTTAGCAACTAATCTGTCCCCCTCATTTGCTTTATCATTAAATCTCCAAAAACAGCATACCCTGTTTTTGCATCATTAACAAGCACATGTGTGACTGCTCCTATAAACTTTCCATTTTGGATAATTGGTGCTCCACTCATTCCTTGAATTATTCCACCTGTTTTTTCTATAAGTTCTTCATCTGTAACTTTTATTAACATGCTTTTGTTATTCTCGTTATTTTCCAAAAATAATCTTTGAATTTCTATTTCATAGCTTTGTGTTTTTCCGTTTTCTAGTTCACAAAGTATTTCTGCTTTTCCTGTAGTAATTTCACTCCTATTTGCAACTTCGTATTCTTTATATTGTGTCAAATTTAATTTTGCTACATTATCTATATTTCCATATATTCCAAATCCTGTATTCTTATATATATTTCCTAAACTAATTCCATTATCTATAGTTCCTCTAATCTCTCCTGGAGAACCATCCTCTCCTTTTACTATATCTATTATATCAGTAGTTACTAGTTCTCCACTTGCTATGTCTATTAATTCATATGTGTCCACATCATTTATCCCATGACCTAAGGCTCCAAACTCACCTGTAGATGGCTCATAAAAAGTAAGTGTTCCTACTCCTGCTGCTGCATCTCTTACCCACAAACCTAATTTATATTCGTTGTCTGATGTTTTTACTGGCTCAATGCTAGTCGTCTTTTCTTCATTATCACTAATATATTTTATTTCTAATTCTTTGCCATTAGAATTATTCACACATTCTATAAGCTCATCTGTATTGTCTATTTGGTTATTATCTACCTCTATTATTTTGTCACCGGTTTCAATTCCTGAATTTTCATATGGTTTTTTACCCTCTATTTCAGACATTCCAACAACTAGCACACCTTCTGTATATAACTTCATTCCAATTGCTTTTCCCACCGGAATCACAGTAGTTTTTGGTATTACATTTACAGTAACATCTTTTACAGAAAAGAGATTAAACAAATTCAAACTCAAATCCATTTGTCCAGTCTCTTCTACAATACTATTATTCAAGCTACTTGAAGCCTGCATTGTTTCCTCATCTTGCACATTCAATCCAAAAACAGTATTTAAATTTAAAGTCTCACCCTGCATTAATATTATATCACTTGGAAGCATACTAATATTACATACATATACATATATAATAGTTAAAACTAAAACAATCAATAATCTTTTTAAATTTCTCATTGTCAATCCTTCTTTCTTATTATTAGGATTACCAATTTTGAGAATTTTAAACGATTTATTTTACAATTCCAAATCAAAATTAGACTTATATAAATCATATCTTTCGCGTGCAAGAGCTGTCAAATATGCTTGTCTTACAGCTTTATATCCATCGCTATCATTTGCAAAAGAAATAGCTCCATTTCCACCATTTTCTACTCTGTTTGGAAAATCTATTAGTGAATTTCCTGCGATTATATCATTTGTATCATAATTACTTGTTGCACTTACAATACAGTTATAGCAACCTGTTATTGTAATTAAATCTAGCATAGTAGCTCCACCAACTGATGTTCCTCTTGATTGGAAGTAAAAGTGTACATCATCTTCAGTATTTTCTGTAACTTTTACTGTCTGTCTTTGAAAACTTGCAGTTGGATATGTTCCAACTATTCTTAATGTTCCATCTTCTATTCCTTGTAATAATTCTCTACATCCTGGTTGATGATATTCTCTATTTCTAGAGTTGCCAGATGTTTCTTCTGTTACTATATATATGTTTTCTGGTTTTATAACTTCTTTATTTATATTGTTAGTTATTATTGCATAGTTATTATAATATCTATATCCTATCGACATTCCTTGCATAAAAGTTACCATTGATACATTATTTGTTATTCTATACCAATCATCATCAGAGATTACTGGCATTGCATAGTCATAAAGTGTAGTTGTATGATAATTAGATATTACTGTATTTAAACTTTTTTCTATTGTTTTTCTGATTATTGCCAATCTATGGTTATTAAATGCTGAATCAGATAGCATTGGGTCATTTTCTGCATTAAATTCAAATATTTTTGTATTTCCTGTATCTTCACTTAAATAATTAACTACTTCTCCTGTTTCTGAATCTATATAATCAACATTGTTTTGTCCGATTGTACTATTATCATTGCTATTATCATTTACTGTATTTGCTTGTGTTATCTTTCCTAACTTCTCTTCTACCCATTTGCTAAAATCCCATGCTCTATAGTAATATTCATATGCGCTTGTGCTCATTATTGTATTTCCATCACTACTATATTTTTTAGTCTCATTTAAATCTGCTATTATGTTAGGGTCATTAACTGGTGTTTTCATTGAATCATTATACCAAAAATAGCTACCATCTGTATCTTGATATATCTTGTCATTTTGATAGAATACATAAACATAGTCTCCAGAGTCAGTTCCTGTTCCTCCATTATCTCTTTCTTCTATAGTAGTTAGATGTTCTTCCAATCTTTCTGGTCTAATTTCAACTTGATTACCTGGTTCACCATAACTTAATGTCTTAGCTGTAGTATTTACATTTGTCACATAATCTGGATTTATTAAATATCCTGACCTTGTCACATATCCATCTCCAAAGTCTCCATATACAGTTATTTCATTATCTAGCGTATAGTTTACTACTATTATATTTCCATTACTTAATTTGTATTTTGCTGAGTAATATACATATGGTTTTAAACCATTTTGATAGTTTTTTCCACCAAGACTAATTTGAACTTTTTCGTCTTCGCCTTCTCCAGTAGTTCCATATACATTATCATATGATGTATAAATATAATATCCATCATAAAGTGTAAAAAGTATTGCTGGTATATATGCCTCTAAATCTTGTGCCGCAAGAGAATATCCACTCATAGAAGTGTTTAGCGAGTTATAAAAGGTATTTATAGATGCTTCGATATCTCTAATTTTTGAATCACTTATACTTGAATATTTATTGTTTGTTGTATTTAATTGAAATGCTTTTACTGCATCATATGTTGCATTTACTAAATTTGAATCATATGCAGTTTGCATATTAATTGCATCAATTTGATTTGATGTATATGCAGAAAGCACTATAGAAATAGGCAATATAATTATAACAAATAAAACTGCTAAATGTTGTAGTTTCATGCTTTTTATCCTTTCTTCACTTTATATCATATATTATGCTAATAACTTATTTCTTTATTAGGCAAAATAATCATATATGAATTTAATATCTTATGTTTATTTAATAGTAACATATTTATTATTTTACATTCTTATTTAAAATGACAAATATCTGACTATTAAAGCATAATAGGAGTGGAAACGTAAACTCCACCCCTACATATATGTTATTGTAGAGACAGATTTAACTATCTGCCCAACAATTTAATTATCTTTCGCTTGTACTACCATTAACTGCTACAATTCCTGTTGCTTGTCCTGCTATATTATAATCATCATTTCCTGATATAGCATAGAAGAAGTTTCTAAGAGTTTGAGCTATTGTTTGATTTGTGTTTTTCGCTGTAACAGTTACAAGGTCTCCTTCTTTTAAAGTTATTCTTCCATTATCATATAATAAATCTTCTACTTGTGTTGTATATATATTATAATACAAATTTTCTCCTATTTTAGTAGTTTCTGCTTGAGTTGTTTTTACTCCAGGATTTTCATCTAATTGTTGTATTAAAATTTCTACATCAAAAGTATTTCCTGTGGCAGTTATCTCGCTTAAATATGCCTCATAATCTTCTAATTTCATTTTTCCAGTAGTTCTAACATCATCTACAAATTCTGAAGTAGCTGTTTGAACTGCTAAATTAGAAATGTCATCAGTTCTATCTGCCATTGTCATTAGTGGAAAAACAAACATTAAAATTGCTGCTAAAAATATTGCTACAACTACTATTAAAGTATCTCCCATTTGTCTTCTTCCCTTCTTATCAAATAATTTTTAACCAATTAATGTATACACAATTACTCTTTTCTTTTTTTCTTTTGTTCCTGTACTTGTATTAGTTTCTCCTGTTAAATCTCCTGTGCTTGTTCCATTATAGGTATATTCTCCAAGATTTTCTCTAAATTGTTTATCATCATAATTTTTAATAAAGCCATCTCCATAGTCATATGTAACTTGTCCTCCGCTAGCCCATGAAACACCATAAGTATATTCTCCACCTTGTAAAAAATGGTCTAGATTTTCTTTGAATTTTTCATTACTTCCAACCCAAGGCTCACGTCTTCTGGTTTCATCATCAACATCAAATGCACATACACTCGTGCTATAGTTGTCATTATAATATCTGTTTGTGTAGCCATTATCTGTTCCATATCCACTCCACAAATCATACCTTGTTTGGGTTTCATATATCTCAAGAGGAGAGCCATTAGAATTTAAAAACACAACTGTATAATTTTCTTTATAATATTTATACAAGGTCGGAATTATTGTTTCTAATCCTACAACTCTCTCTTCTCCTGATAAAGTTATTCCTCCTACTATTTGGCTTTGCTCTGTATAATCCATAAATTCTGTAATATCAGACCTTTGTAAGACTAAATCTGAAGTTTCTCTTGCTTGTGTAAACATTGTCATTATCACAGTAAGAGCTATTACAAAAACTAGTACCCCAAATGCCAATTTTAGAGCATCAACTGCATTCTCCATACATAACCTCTATAGTGTGTTATTTTACTTCTACAATACTAACTGTAGTAACTAATCCAGAATTTTTATCATATCCACATGTTACAGTATAAGTTTTTCCAGATTGTAAGTCATTTTTTATTGGGTTTATAACATCTGCACCTATTGGCTCTGATGGTGGTGGACAATTATTTACATCTCCACTTATATCAGTAGTTACTATAGATACATTTTGTGAAGCATCTACAGCTGATAAATTGTGATTAAGAACTGTCTCACATAAAATTTTTGCTCTTGAACCCCTTATATTTCCTTCATATGCTTTAAATGTTTGGTTGTATGCAGCTATCTCTTGCTGAGACATATCTGCAGCTCCTGTGATTGTTTCTTGCACATTACTAAAAACAAACATACCTACACCTATAATTGCTATTGCAAGTAATATAGCTCCTGCAATAATTAACGCTTTTGAAGCATTCTCCATAAAAAATTCCTCCTTTAAATTTAAAAATATTTTTCTATATGTTTATTAATATTAAAATCTAATCTTATGTTTCTGTAAAAGTTAAAGCTTTTACATTTTTTGTTTTATCATGATAACTTATTTCTGTGCATTTAAAACTTGCTGTACTATATACTTTTCTAAAGTTATCTGTTCCATTATTTGAGATTTTTTCCATCTCTACTGTTTGGTAATCATCTTCATATTTGAAACTTATATAAATTTTTATTGAATTATTATCATTTTCAATATACATACCATTTTCATCTTTTTGTATTCCATTTTGTTCGTTAAAGTCTACAGTTTTATTTATAACGCTTATAAGTTCAGTTCCTAATATTTCTGTGTTATAATAAGCTTTATAACTTTCATTTACTTTTTGAGATGAAATGACACTCTTTCTATAATTGTATACCATGTATGCTGAAACAGAAAGTATAATTAAAAATATTATCACAATAATTATTATTTTATTTTTCATATCTTACTCTTTCATTATAATATTTAATTTAAATTTTATCAATAGATTTTTCTAAAATTCTACAAATTTCCAATATCTATTTATAAACTTGCATCATATACAAATTTAATGTAATTTACTCTTTGCGTTACATCGCTGTATCTTATCTCTGTAACTTTAAAATATTTAGTAACTGCTACCACATCATCGTTTTGGTCGACACCAACTCTTATTCCATAATTGCCATCATCTTTTAGTATATTTATTAATTCATCTTGTGTTTTGTCTTCTAAGTTTTTATATACAGGTCCTGAACCCAAATCTACATCTACTTGAATATAATATGAGCCTGGGTTTTGTGTAACGTCTTGTGGTTCTTCAAACCCATTTTGCTTATTATACATATTTGCCATATTTGCAGTTCCAACTATATCTTGTAATGTACATTTTATAGGTTCATTTACTATTTTACCATCTTTCAAAGTAGAGGTTGTTCCATAATATTTCGTAAATTGTTCATTAAATTGTTGCAATTTAGTACTTTCCATCTCTGCAGTTGTCTCAGCACTATATTGTCCTAGTACACTAAAAAGATACACCGCAATAGAAATTACCATAACACCTATTAGTATTTCTGCTCCCATTATAAGTGCTTTTGATGCATTCTCCATTCTTTAAATCACATCCTCTTCTAAAGGTTTGACAACGTCAAAATTGTAATTATTTTTCAACAAACCTCATACTTTGAAGTCTACCATTATATTCATTGCTCACAGTCTCTACACAATCAAATTGTTTTCCTGTCCTAAATTCTGTATAAATACTTCTTAAATTTGTATATGTTTGTATATCTTCTATGCATTTTACTAAGTCATTATATCGACCTTTAAGTTGATTACTAATATCATTAAAATAATCAGTCATTATCATAGAGTCTGGCAAAGTACTAGGTATATCTGTATATCCAAAATCTCTTGCTATTTCTCTAGTTGACTTTTGTGAATAAAATTTAACACTTCTGTTGTTATATTTTTGATTTGCTTCTTCATATGGTTTAATTGCGTCTGTTATTGCTTTTTGTTCTTCTGAAAGCTGTTCTATTGTATATGTTCCAGTTTTAAAATATTCAGAACCAGCAATTTCTTTTTTTATTTCTACTGTTATTTCTATTCTGTCATATCCTACATCCACTCTTGCATCAGAAGCATTATAATCTTGTTGCAAATTTCCTAATGAAAATAATTCACTACCATATACAGTTCTATCGAATTGCTCAAATCTTCTCATATACTCAGCCATTTTATCTGTAGCGTCGGCATTTTCTCTTGTCTGTTCCAGACTTTTAAGTTGGTTATAACCAAGTACAAGTAAGCTAATTACCATTATTGATATTAAAATAGAGCCAGCCATGATTAATGCTTTTGATGCATTTTCCATATTTTAAATCCTTTCTTTAGTACTCAACAGTTAATCCACTCATTGAAGAATTCATACTTGTCATTCCTATAAATACAAGTGGTATAATTAAGTATCCTACAAATATTACTATCATTGGAGCAAAACCAATTGCTCTACCTATCATACCTTTTCTAGAAATTAATCTTTCATTTGATTCTTTTCTACGTGCTTGGTAGTAATCTCTTTCTGTATCTAACTCATCAAAAGCATCTGCAATAGGTATTTTTTCTACTGCTGCTTGTAAGCTCTCTACTATACGTATAAATTGTTGGTATGATACATCTTCTTTTAATTGTTCTAGTGCTTCCCATGGTCCACTTTCGTAGTTGTTAACGCACTTGCTTATTGGTTCTTTAAAAATATTTGCATATCTTTCTAGCCATTCCAGTATAATTTCAACATTAACTCTCTCAATTCTCATAAGCATTAAGATAATTGTTTGAAATTGCATTACTTCGTCTTCCATTTCAAGTTGTCTCATTTTTGCTTGGAATTTAAGCATCCATATAGGTGCATTATATGCAATAACTGCAAATACCATTGCAATAAGTACTTCAAACCATTGCATATTTTCGCTATTAACTAACTGTATTTTTCCAAGAACTCTTTCTGCTGCAACTTGTATTTCTTCATCAGTACTATCTACATAATCTTCGTTTACTCTTCCTCTTTCCATTTCTTTTGCTATATCATCTTGAGTAACATCAGTTTGACCTTGGAAATAGTATATATAGTCATTATCAGATTCTGTAAGCTGCATAGCTGTTTGCGTTTGTCTTTCTGTCATACTTCCTATCAGGTCGTAATCCGCTGTCGGGTCTGTATACACATTTTGTATCATCATATGATGCAGGTACATTACAATCAGTATAGCTGCTATAAATGTTACTATACACAAACATATTCTATTTATATAAATCCATTCCATCTTATCCTTTGATGCCGCATCTTTCATGTTTTGTTGTAATTTTCTATATTCTTTTGTTCCTTGTTTTGGAATAAATAAATCCACAAATTTCTTTATTATTGGATTTTTATATAATTTTGCTTGCCATGGATTTTCTGTATTTTTGGTATTCATGTTTACAGAGCCATTATCTTTTAATTTTCTTGTTAGCAAATAACATACAAACGTCATTACTAATATTAATATTTGCATTATCATTCCAAGTCTTCCATTATAGAATGATGCTGTAAAGCTAAACTGTCCTACTGCCCAATTTTTTATTGGCTCCATAAATAATATTGGTACTATTGATATCAAAGACAAACTTTGGAATACATAGTCAAGTTTATCTCTTTTTAATATCTCTAGTTGCATTTCTTGTGTTATATTATTTAGGTTTTTTAGATATAATGAAGCGCCATCAACCTTTCTATCTCCAAATTCTTTTGTAAGATATGAAACACCTGCAAACTCTTTTAGATAGGCATTTGGTGCTATATCATAATATTTTTCAAGTTCGCCTTCCGGGTCATTTGAAATTAATACTTCATAAATTTTTTCTGCTTGCCTTGACATTTCTGGTTCTTCATCATCTTGTGCTACTTGATAAATTGCTTCTTCTACCATGTTGTATTCATGATATGCATGTCTTATTTCAGAGAAAAAATTAATTTGTTGTTTTAACAATTTATTATCTATTTTATCAACCATTCCACCTATTATTGTATCTGCTAAGAACACTTCAAACACTAATAAGAAGGACATTAGTAATGTGTTTTCATGTGTCATCATTATAATTATTAAAGTAAGTGGAATGATTATTAAAATTGCATTTGTCAAAATTTTTGACGCTTGTTTTCTTGTTAAGTATTCATCATCTATATTTATTATTTCAAGTCTTCTTCTTATTTTTAGCAAATATCTTTTTATAAATGGTATTTTTAAATACTTAACATATAACTTTTGGTATAATATTTCACTTGTAAATTTCTTTTCCTCTGTTCCTGCTCTTAATTGTTGTATTTCCCTTATTCCAGAAGCTTGCATTTTTTTCCTAAGCATCAAATATGCTATTACTATAATAACAAAGAGAGCTACTACACCAATTAACAAATACATCAATATATCATTAGACATTTATTAAAGCCTCCCTCCTTGCTACTTATTTTACAGCTTTTGGTTTTCTTCCTCTTTTTGCTGGTTTCTTTTCTCCTACTGGAGGTATATCATCTAAGCTGTATTCATCTTCATCTCCAGCATTATAACTTTCCATTTTTATTCCCCAATTTCTTTCTAGGAATTTATCAAATCCTTCAATATCGCTGTCATCCATGTTATTACGCATTTCTCTTATATTGTGCTCAGATATTGGGTTTGTAAGTACATATGTACCATCATGGTATTCCATTATGTTTACATATTTATATAATTCTTTGTTTGTACTTTTTGTAAAATACATTGTTGCATTATCCATAAATTTGTCCAATTTTCCTTCAAGTGTTTTCTCTTTTCTATGGTCAAATGTATATTCATTTTTATCTTCTACTGGTATACATTCTGTTACTCTTTCTATATATCTTCTACCTCTAAAGTCTTTTACTAAGTGGATATCAAAGTTTAAAACTTGTACAACTTGTTCTTCTGCTGTTTTCTCATTTCTAAACACACCAGCTCTTAACATTGAGTTACGAAGTGCTGTTACTAAGTCTGGGAATGTTTTAGCATGGTGAGTAAATAATGTAAACTTAGATGCAACCTGTGCAGATTGAATCATCCAAGATGCTACAGGGTCTGTTGCAACCTCTCCGGATTATATTAACAGAACCATCAGTCTTTTTCTGAACGTCCAAACAATCTTGTCCAGAAACTGTTTCTGTCTCACGCATTGATAAGATATTTCTTGTTGGATATATTTTTCTTAAGTGAAGCTCGAATGCAGTCTCTGTAATACGAAGGTTCATAGTTTCGTAAATATTTTCAATCATAGCCATAAGCATTGTTGTTTTTCCGGCAACCTTGCTCACCAGTTAGTGATATAATTCTTGCACCTTTTACTAAATATTTTAGTAAATCTATTGCTTCTTCTTTTCCAGGGAAACGAACTATTTGCTCTAGTGTTGCACGCTTTACGTCGAATTTTCTTACGAAGAAAGCCCATGTTTCTGACATACTAGGTCTAACAACAACGACACGAGAACCATCTTTCATTTCATTAATTTTATAACCATTTGTATCAGACAATTGTCCTGGATTGTTATATTTATATATGTTTTGACAAACTCTTTTTAGTTCTGCTTCAGAACCAAATGATAAAAATGCTAATCTTATTGATTTACCTGAGTACATTATCCAAATACTATCACAAGCACGTGGAACTTTATGCTCAGCAATTTGGCTTAAGTAGTCTCCATCTGTTTGTGCAACCTGGCTTAAGAAAGATTCTGGAAGACCAGATACACCACCAGATATACCATCTATATTCATATCTCTAACTTCATCAATACTACTATAGCCTTTATATCTTTGATAAATTCTTTGTACTACAACATTTATCTTATCTTCTAGTGTTAAAACAAAGTTTTCCTTTTCATATATATCGTTTATTTCATCCTCTGTTATAACATAAGAAGGTTTTGCTTCTCCCTCAACATATTTAAGTTGATCTAAGTTGTATTTCTTTATTATTTGAGATAAAGCTTCATATCCAAATTCATTTTTATACATATATAAAATTATCTCAAATTTATCTTGTGCTGTTAAAAGAGATGGAATATCAAAAGGAATTGCTTTAGATACATTGGTTTCGTCAACGCCATACTCCTTGTAAAGTAAATCATATATTAATTCTTTAATATATTTTTTATCATTAACGTCACCATATGTACAGCCTTTCAAAGCTCTCTTTAATTCGTATTTTTTATTTTTCCTTCTTTTTAATTCCTCTTCAGAAAGACCTATATCATAAAGGTTGATTTTTGTAATTTCATCTAATCTTTTCTTTACAAATTCAATCATTTTATCCAAAGTATATGTTTTATCATCAACCTCTAATACGTCTTCCTTTTGTTCATTTTTTCTCTTTTTTATAAAGTTAAATAGTAATGCAAAAGCTACTAATACAACTATGACTATTAGTAATATATTTAACATAGTTTTTCTCCTTTCTAAGGATTAGATCTTCATCTGTAATTCTTGTAATTTGAATATTATTGCGTCATCAACTCTATTTGCTTCACTTATAAAGTTATAATTTCTGTCATTTTCATCTATATTTTTTAATTTTAAGAAGAAATCTATTACTTTTCCTTCTGAACATGATTCAAAAAATAAAGTATTGTATGGTATTGCAAGTATTTGCTTTTTCTCTTTCATATACCTTGTTACATTCTTTACATTATATTTTGAATGTCCATCATATCTACCTAAAAGCATCATTATATTTCTTCTCTTATAAAATTCATCATTTGCTCTTAGTTCTATTAAATCATTAATATTCTTCAATCTTTGTGTTAAATTTATAATTATTACATCAGAAATGTTTATTATATCCTGAGCTTCTTGCTCATGCATCCTGCTTGACAAGTCAACAAAAACCAAATCATAATATCTATCAGCAATTCGTAAAACTTCTGGATAATTGCTACAAGTTTGTGTATATTCTTGGTAATCTTCTGTGTTTGGTGAAAGTAATATATCTAGTCTGTCTCTTAAAACTGTTTTAGAATAATTTCTTACTATTTCGGTACTTGTTTTATTGCTCGCAAGGACCTTTATCAATCCCTCAATTCCAGAATCTACTCCTACTGCAACATGTCCTGGATTGTTAATTATAGGTTTATTTAGTCTATCTAATTCCCAAAAACAATTTTCTAATGTTTGGTCTTTGAAATTTGTTGATACAACCAATATTTTATAGCTATGTTCAATTGCCATTTGCGTAGCTGTAGCTACCATCGACAAAGTTTGACCTGTTTCCTTTAGTTCATTACTTCTAAATGTTATAATTGCCATTTTGTTTTCCTCTCTTTCATCGTTCTATATAGTAGAAACTATACATCTTTTTCTAATTGCTTAAATATCTTTTTCATTTTTGAATACTCATCTTGTTCAAGTATTTCTTGTACAATATATATAAGTGATTCCTTGTATTGTTCACTTAGTCTTCTAAACTTAATTTTTGCAACTCTTTGATTTTCTGCTATTACAGTCTGATCTCCTACTTCTAGCGGAAAATATATTCTTTCTTCATTCCAAACTATTTTATATCCTAATGATAAATAATTTAAATAATCATCTTCTTCTTTGCTCATTACTTTAGAATATAAAACTTTTGTTAAATTTAAAATTTCTGTAATTCCGCTTAATATTTCTAGTCCTCTTTTTAATGAATATAAATCAAATGCCGTCACAAAAAAGTTTCTATCCTCATTATTAACATTAAAATTTATTATGCTATCTGATTTATCTATATCTAGTAAAGCAATATCATATGGCAATTCTGCATGTATAGGATAACCCAAATACTCTTTTATTTCATTAAAATTATTAAATCCAACTGCTACATCAATATTTTCGAAGTCAGTAACATAAGCCCTAGTTGGTTTTATAACTGGAACTACATACTTTGCTTTTTGATTAATTGTAGAATCTACTACTAGCACTCTTTTATCCATTGCTACTAAAATTTTAGCTATATATAATATTAAATCTGTCTTGTCATAAGCACCAATAAAGCTTATCTTTTTCATTTTTCCCTCCTGATTAAATCATGATTTATTGCATAAGTTTTCATTTTTAAATCATATATGACTATATTTTAACATCTTTACATAGTGATCATATCAAATATAATCACTATGTAGTTGTTTTTTACTCTATTAATGATTCAACATATGCTTCTCTTTCATCTTGTTGTGAAGTAATTTCTTCTTGTGTCTTTGATACAACATTATCAGCTGCATCTTCATTGTTTGTTGCACTATCGATTCCTGGTCTAACCAATTCTTTGTTTCCATCTATTAAAGAATTTATAGCATTTTTAGCTTCTTGAACAATATTTGGATCTCTTTCTATAAGTGCTTCAACCTCAGCACTTGGCACATATGTAGGTGTTGCTGCAGTTTGTGTTCCTGGCTCAACATATTTTGTTGCATATAATTTTGCTCCATTCATTTTATATGTTTCAACAATAGCACAGCTCATCATTAATGTTTCTTCTTCAGATAAATCCATTAAAATATTGTTTGCAGAAACTGTTCCATCTTCTAATGTAGGTATTGTAACTTGTTTGTGAGTTACTACTATTAAATCTCTTCCATCTGGTGTTCTTAATCTTACATCAATATATTCTCCTGTTGTCAACTGTGTCATTGGAGTTATAACATTATATTCTTGAGTTCTAACATCTGCTGTTAAAGCTTCATCTTCATATATTAAATCATTTGTTATAACTGTTCCAGGGTTTAAATCAACTTTTGCTTTTTGAGTGTAAACAGTTTCCACATCTCCAGTTGCTGTATTTTCAACATCATATGTATTTAAAGTTGTAACAAAGTTACTTTTATCCACACTTCCCAAAGTAGTTTCAATTAATTGAAGTTTATCTGGGTTCATTGCCTCTCCTGATTTTATGGTATCAGTTACAACATATACTGTAACTTTTAATGCTTCTTCTTCCTTTAATTGAGTGTTTAATTGTGAAACTTGGTATATTAAAAAAGCTATTATTATACCAGTTATTAATAATGTAATTAAAATACCTAATAAAAATGAATTATTTGCCTTTCTTTGCATTGGGTTCATTGCCATATTATATTCCTCCTATTTTTTACAAAATACTATTACATATTCTATTGTACAACAATTCACACAAAAAAACAATAATATTATCGTTTTGTAACAAAAACTTAATATTATTGTAATATTATTGTAATATTTCTGTAATAAATTTGTAATATTTAGTGTTTTCCTTTGTTACTAGATAATGACTTTTGAATTATGCAAGTCCTGCAACGGTAGCTCTAATAAAAATATCCTCACTTCGTCCTGACGGAGCTCCCTGCTCCGTTCGGCTATTTTTATTAGAAACTCCCTGCGCGGACTTATAATTTATATTAGCCATTATCTAGTAACCTATCTTCTTCTACAACAGCAATTGCTATTATTAGATACTCCGTTTCGGATGTTCCAGTTGTTACAGTTTGGATTGCTATTTCTATTTGTTAAAAATAGTACTGGTTCTGCCTGAGAGCTTGTTAATGTAAATGTTGCACTCTGTTCATTGTTGTTACAATCATTGTTACCTCTTCTTACATTTCCATTATTGTTACAACAATTTCCATTTCTACCTCTCCTAGAGTTTCCATTATTATTTCCACAAACGCATCCATCATCATTGTCAAAACAATCTGCAAATCTTGCAATTAGATTGCATACTAATCTTGTAAGTACTGCAGTCACATATGCAAGTATTGTATAAATTATAACAAGTATTAAGAAACTAGAATCAAATGCTGCAAAAGCCACTATCAAAAGTATTGCAAAAAAAGTCGCTGCTACAAGTATTGGGCATCTAAGTATTTTTTGTAAGACTATAGATAATATAATAATTGCTATAGGAATCGCAAAAAATAATAATAATGTATTCATAAATTTTCTCCTTTATTTTTATAGTTTTACTATATTTTATGTATACAGCACTTTTTTCGTGACTTTTTAATGTAAAAATCGAACAATGTATTTTTTTCTTTTTATTTTCGGTCCCCACCTTTAGCACTCAAATAAAAATAAAAAAATATATTGTTCGATAAAAAGTTTTAAATAATAATACTCAACCATCTCACTCATAATCGACTTTCAATAGCATTAAGCCCTGTGGTGGGAGTGTTTTGCCTGCTTTAGTTCTGTCTTTTCCTTCTATTATTTTAGGTATATCTTCTGCTTTTATTTTTCCTAATCCTACATCTACTAAAGTTCCTGCTATAATTCTAACCATGTTATATAAAAATCCATTTCCTGTTAAATCTATTCCGATATTATCTCCTTCTACAAGTATTTGCGCATTGTAAATTGTTCGTACACTACTCTTACTACTTGTTCCACTTGATTTAAATGCTTTGAAGTCATGTTCACCTTCAAAATATTTTATTGCTTTTTTCATTTCTTCTACATCTAGCTTTATAGGCATATGATATGAAATATTTCTATAAATTGCTGTTCCATATTTTGAATTATCTATTACATATCTGTATGTCTTTTTCTTGCAATTAAATCTACTATGAAAATTTTCATCAACTTCTTCTGCATTTCTTATTCTAATAGAATTTTTTACTTGAGAATTTATGGCTATTGGAAATTTTTCTATATCCATTTTTGAGTTTGTCTTAAAATTCGCAACTTGACCTAAAGCATGAACTCCCGCATCAGTTCTCCCTGAGGCAATAAGGTCAACTTTTTCTCCAGTTATATTTTCTATTGCTCTTTCTATTTCTCCTTGTATATTTAATTTATTTGGCTGTTTTTGCCATCCATTAAAATCCTTTCCATCATATTCTATGGTTAGCTTAATGTTTCTCATTTTTTTCCTCATTATCTTCACTTTTAATATTTTTTATACTTTTCTTTTTATGATTAAAAAGTTTTGGTACATGCTTTTTTGAATTTTGCTCATTTCCAAATTGCTTTGTTACTAAATTTTTTATAAGAATATTTTTTAATGCCTCTTCTTTTAAATCAGCAATTAATGTACCATCCTTTGCAATTGAAATTTTCCCTGTTTCCTCAGATATTACAACAGCTATTGCATCTGTTTCTCTAGAAATTCCAAGTGCTGCTCTATGTCTTGTTCCTAATCCTTTTGAAATATTCTTATCATCTGATAATGGCAAAATACATGCTGCAGCTGCGATTTTATTTTTGCTTATGATTACTGCCCCGTCATGCAATGGAGTTTTAGGTACAAATAAATTTACTATTAGTTGTGGAGATACATCAGCATCTATCTTAACACCTGTATCCATTATATCATTTAATTGTATATCTCTTTCAAATACAATCAATCCACCAGTTCTTGAATTAGACATTTCTTTAGCTGCAATAACAACTTTGTAAATGTCTTCTTTTGTCTTAGTTTCCAAGTTCTTCTCAAGTCCAATGCCAAAAAATCTAGTAAATTTGTTAGTTCCTAGCTGTTCAAGCATTCTTCTTAATTCTGGTTGGAATATTACCATAAGCGCAATTACACCATATGTTGTAAATATGGTTAATAGCCAATTTAGTATTCTAAATTCAAATATTCCACTTAAGATTGTTATTATTAAAATTAATACTATTCCTTTTAGCAATTGCCAAACTCTTGAGTTTCTAGCAGACCTAATAAATTTGTATACTATATATCCTACAATTAAAATATCTAGTATAAATATAATTAGTCTAAAAGGATTATTTGCTATGTCATTAATATATCCTGTAATGCTGGCCCACAAGCCATTAAAGTTCAATGAAAAAAAGTCCATATAATTTTCCTCTTTTTATTATATTTTATGCAACTGTTAAATAATATACTAAGGTTGCTCCTACAGCTAATATCATAACTAGTGCAAGGATTGCAGCAACTATTTTGGTAGCAATTCTTCCAATATCTCTTTTTACCTTTTCTTTATTCTCAGCCATTTTTATTCTTCCTTCCTTTTAATTATTATTATATTCTTATTAATATCCTAATAACTGTGATCCAAATAGTGAACTCAAATCAAATGGAACTACTGTCTCAGGTGCTCCATAGTCTACACCATATGTCTCTACAGTAATACTTGTAATAACTGGCTCTTCCTTTGGCGTATCTGATGCAATTTCATTTCCGTCTTCATCTGTTGGTACTTCATAATTTGCATCAACTTCAGTATCTCTATAGTATACTTCTACATTTGCTATTTTGTCAACAACATCCATTCCTTCTGTAACTTTACCAAATGCAGAATAAATTCCATCTAAAGAACTACTATCCACTGTTGTAATAAAAAATTGACATCCTGCTGAATTATATCCTTCTGTAGTATAGCCATATGTACTATAATCACTTCTAGCCATTGAGATAACACCTTGTTCATGTTTTAAGTTGTTATCATCAAATCCATTTGCAATAAACTCGCCTTCAATGTTGTAAGCAGTATTTAAGAAATTTTCAAATTCACTTTTTCCATCTTCATTTTCTTCTATATATGATTTCATTTGTGAATATGATGTTATTACAGTATTTGCATCATCTGATAAAGTATACTCATTATCGTAATATTGCTCTAATATTGAATTAAAAGTATCTTTATCATTCAAAACTGTATCTAAATCATATATGTCGCTAAGTGTTGGAGAAGCTGTTGCGTCTCCGTCTTTTGCTCCACCTTGAATAACAAAATTTGGCATTGTTCTATGGAAAGTTGTTCCATTATAGAAGCCTCTATTAGCAAGTCTAATAAAGTTTGCTACCGTATTTGGTGCCTTATCTGGATATAGCTCAATCTTTATAGTTCCATAACCTTCAACTTCCATTGTAGCTACTGGATTTGGTATATCCAAGGTAACTTTTTTGTATACTCCATAACTTACAAATGCAATTGCTACAATTGCTAATAAAATCCCCAAAATTAATAAAATTCTTGTAACTGTTTTGTTCATTTAATTTTCTTCCTTTCCTTTTTATGCTTGTACTATTTTACCACATGTTTTTGTAGAATACAATTGTTTTTATTCTATTTTTTACACTTGGGGACACTCCTTTTTGTCAATTTCTTTTTACACTTATGGAGTGTCCCTTTTGTCAAAACCTTTACCCAATAAAATTATCAAACACAAATTGTTCTTGCATTCTCTTTAATGACTGCTTTATTGTTCTAGCTCTAACCTCACCTATACCATCAACATCATCAAGTTGTGGTATGTCTGCAACTAATATATGTTGGAAAGATTTAAAAGATTTAACTAAGTTTTCAACTATATTACTTGGCATTCTTGGAACTTTACTTAAAATTCTATATCCTCTTGTATATACTCCTATCTCATCATAATTATCAAAATCTTCATATCCTAGTAAGTTTGCTATTTTCTCAGATTTTATAAGATTATCATAGTCTATCTTTTTAAGTTCTTCTAAAATTCTATCTGCAGTTCTCTTCTTTCCTGGAGCTATATAGTCTTTTATTAATAAAAGTTCTTCTTTATCTAAGTCGCCTACAGTTTCATCCAATTGCATTTCAAGAAGTCTTCCTTCTTCTCCCAGTTCATCAATAGCTCTTGTAACTTCTTCAGCAATTTTTTTAACCATCTCAGCCCTTTGTATAGCAGTAATTACATTTTCTAAAGTCACAATGTCATTAAATTCATATTCATTTAGCATATTTATTTTATTATCAAATACTTTCTTATATTTCTCTACTATTTGTAAGGCTTGATTTGCTTTTGAAATAACTGTAGCAGAATCTTTAAGTACATATCTATCATTACCTCTAAAAATAGTAATTATCCCTCTTCTTTGAGAAATACTAATTACCAAGGCTCCAGTCTGTTTTGCAGTACGTTCTGCTGTTCTATGTCTAGTACCAGTCTCAGTAGTATATATATCTGGAGATGGAATAAGCTGAGCATTGGCATATAATATTTTCTTAAAATCAGAGCTCAAAATAATAGCTCCATCCATTTTAGCAAGCTCATATAATTTAGCTGGACTAAAATCAACATCCAACCTAAACCCACCATCAACTAAATCTAGAACTTCTTGCTTATCAGCCACAGCTATTAAAGCTCCAGTCTTAGCATTCAAAATATTTTCCAAGCCATTGCGTATCTGAGTACCAGGTGCAATTTGCTTCAAAACTTCTTGTATGTCATTATTATTAGCCAACTATATTCACTCCTTTTGAGAATTTGGGGACAGTCCCTATTTTCTCATTTTTGAGAATTTTGGGACAGGCCTCTATTCTAAACACATCTTTTACTTACTATTCCTTAGTTGCAATCCTCTAATTGCATCATTAACATTTCTAACCCCTATTATATCTAATTTGTAATTATCTTTCAATAGTTTTTTATTACTTTCTGGTATGATACATTTCTTAAATCCTAACTTCTCTGCTTCCTTAATTCTCTTTTCAATCATATTTACAGCTCTAACTTCTCCTGTTAGTCCCACTTCTCCTATTGCCACAACATCTTGTGGTATACTAATATTTTTAAAACTAGAAGCACAAGCAAGTACTATTCCTAAGTCAATTGCCGGTTCTACAAGTTTTATGCCACTTACTACATTTAGATATACATCTTGTGTACCAAGTGCTAAGCCGGCTCTTTTCTCCATAACCGCCATTAGCACAGCCAGTCTGTTATAATCTATACCATTTGCAGTTCTTTTTGGAATACCAAAAACACTTGGAGTTGTAAGTGCTTGAAGTTCTACTAATAATGGTCTTGTTCCTTCCATACTAGCAACTATTACAGAGCCTGCTGGATTATCCTCTCTTTCTGAAATTAGAATAGAAGAAGGATTAGTAATCTCAACCATGCCCTCATTCTGCATTTCGAACATACCAACCTCATTCGTTGAGCCAAATCTGTTTTTTACACTTCTTAGAATTCTATATGAAAAATATCTTTCTCCTTCTAAGTAAAGCACAGTATCTACCATATGCTCAAGCACTCTAGGACCTGCAATATTTCCATCTTTAGTAACATGACCAATTATTATAGTTGTTATGCCATTATCTTTGCACATTCTCATAATTCTAGCAGTAATCTCTCTTACCTGGCTCACAGTACCAGCTGCAGAAGTAATCTCTTCAGAGTACATTGTTTGGATTGAGTCTATAATAACAAGTTTTGGATTTATAGACATTATTGCATCTTGTACATTATCTATATTTGTCTCTCCCAAAAACATTAAATCATCATTATTTATATTTAGCCTATCTGCTCTAATTTTTACTTGTTCTGCTGACTCCTCTCCAGAAACATAGAGAACCTTTCCTTCTCCTTTCACCCTATCACAAAGCTGCAAAATCAATGTAGACTTACCAATACCAGGCTCTCCACCAACCAATACAAGCGAACCTTTAACCAAGCCTCCACCTAGAACTCTATCAAGCTCTCCTATCCCAGTACTTGTCCTAGTAGTCTCTATACCTTCTACCTCTTTTAGCTTACGAGGCATACTTTTCTCCTTGCTTGCACTACTCTTTCCACCTGATGTACTAGATGTATTCACAACTTTTTCTTCATAAAAACTATTCCATTCATTGCATGCAGGGCACTTTCCAAGCCATTTTGCCGACTCATATCCACAACTACTGCACACAAACACAGTCTTGCTCTTCGCCATTTCCGTTTTCCTCCTTGTGAGAAAATAGGGACAGGCCCCAAATTCCCATTTATGGTAAAATAGGGACAGGCCTCAAATTTCTCTTTCTATGAAATTGGGGCAAATCCAACTAATTCTCATTAGTATTAAATTAATTTTTCTTTTATAGCTCTATATATAACATTTTTATCTAGTCCTAATATTCTACACATTTGTTTAACACTAATCCCTTTTATCTTATAAATTTCATTAATTAATTCATTTCTTTTTTCGTGATTATAATTAAGAATAGATAATATATTATCTGTTTTTAATGTTAACTTAATAAAATGTATTGCTTCTTCATCTGTAATTGCATTTTCCATTTCAAATTCTGCACTTGTATATTTGTTTTCTTGAATTTCATTAAATTTCTCAAATTTTTGTATAGCTTCTTTTCTATTGTCACTAAACAAATTCAGTACTAAATCAGTGTCCGTTATATTTTTATTATATATGTATTCTTTATAACTACTCCAAGCATAGTCTTTCATTTTGCCTATTCCATCTTTTTCTGGATTTCTATGAATGTATCTTACCAAATTTAGTAAATATGTATCCGTATCTACTCCTATACTCTTAAATCTATTTTGAAAAACATGTCCAACCCTTTCATATTTGCTGTTAAAGTACATTGCATATACTGTGCAAAGCTTATGAAAGATGTCTGACATATTGTCTTCTTCATCGTGAATAACAATATGAGTATGATTATTCATTAGAATATAAGCATATATTTCATATTCAAATTCTTCTTTAGATTTCTTTAGTTCTTTAAAAAATTTACTTTTATCAAAATTATCTAGGAATATATCTTGTTTGTTTATTCCTCTTAGTATTACATGATAAGTGTTTGTATTAGTTTTTGAATTGTTTCTACTATCTCTAGGGATATTAATCACTCCTTTATTATAATTTTATTAAATAATTATTCACCCCTTGATAGTAACTTAGCCCTTAACAAATAAAACTATAGCATATTTTTTATAAATTTGCTATAGTTTTTACTAAAAATTTACAATTATATTATCTTAAGGTTACTTTTTAACTATATCTAAGGTCTGTCCCCATTTTCTCACAAATGGGAATTTAGGGCCTGTCCCTAAATTCCCAAAATGAACATTGCGTGGGCCCAGGCTAGGCCTATTACCCAGTTTGGCTGCATTGTGTTATTGTCGATTTGTTCTCCTATAAGTCCGTGTTGGTTTGCGCTGTTTACTATGTAGTCTATGCATTCTTGTGCTTTTTTCTTTTCTCCTGCTTCTTTATAGTACATTGCCATCCATAGTGTTGTTATTGACCATGGGCTTTTTCCCTCTCTATAGTGGTCTCCCTCAAATCTTAGGTATCCTCCTGTGTATGTTCGTAAAGTCATGTTTATTTTTTCTACTGTGTTTAGTATTTTCTTTTCTTTTGGTTTATACATCTTAAATGGTACTACTGCTCCAATCACGCTCATGTCTGTGATTTCATCGCTTGCATTTCTTTTTAATGTTTTTGTGTTTTCATTATACATGTGTGCTTTTATGTATTTTTCCATTTCTTTTTTGTACATGTCCACTTTTTTTGCTAGTTTGTTTATGCTTTCTTGTTTTAGTCTATTTTTTTCTTCATATTCGGTCTTAAATACATCATACATTTCAAACATTGCTTCAAATGCTGCATATATGCTTGCTAATGAGTACAAGTGAACTCCTTCATGCATTTCCCACAAGTCATAGCTTACTGGCAATTTATTTCTATCTTCTGTATGATATGTTTTTTCTATTTCGTTTTTTACCACATCACTGTCATCATGTAGTCCAAAAATATTGTCTAAGTAAATGCACAAGAATTTTACTGCATTTTCACACATTTTTAAAACGTCTTTTAAGAATTTTTTATCTCCAGTTGCTTTATAGTGTTCATTTGCTCCATATACTACTCCTGCTGTTTCGTCTATTTGGTACCCCCAACATGGTGCTAATCTTCCATCTGTATAAAATCTTTGTTCCCACATTCCGTTCTTACTTTGTGTGTTTTTGCAGAATACTTTATAGAATTTTTCTGTTTCTTTTGTCATTTTTACTTTGTCAAATGCTCTTGTTATAAATACTGCATCACGTGGCCAACAATATCCATATCTTCCACATTGTGTTAAGTTTTCGTCTACTTCAACTGCTGCTGCAACTCCGCCTGTTTCTTTATTTGTAAGTAGTGGAAATAGCAAGATACTCCTCTTATATATTTTATTGAATTTTTTATTATACTCACTATTTTCTTCTTTTAGCTCAATATTTATATGGTCTTTTACATATTTTTTCCAATATCTCTCTACACTTGATTGTTCTTTTGATGCATCTTGTTTTCTTATTTCTTCTATATTTTTCCACATTTCTTCTTTTGACACTTTTTCATTTTCTATAAAATACATGTATATGTCAAGTTCTTTTGTTTCTCCTGGCTTTAGCACACCTATTTCATAGTTTATGCTTGAGTCAGAGCTCATTCCTATATAATCTTTGTCATGTATTACTCCGCTTCCTATATTGTTATCTGTGTCATTTAATTGATGCGAATTTATCTCTTTCTTAGAAAACATGCACATTGTATTATTATGGCTATATTGCAAAAGTACATTATTCTCTAACTTAGACCCAACCATATTATTTGGATTTGACAATAGTTTTGAGTGTATCAAAAAATTCACATTCAAGTCTATAACATTATTATTTTTAAATATATATCTTTTTACTAATACACTATTTTTCATTGATACAAAGTCAGTTTGCTTTATTTGTAAATTGAAATATGTATTTTCTATTTCGGTATTAAGTACATTTGTATCTTCTGTATAATATTGATTATATCTATTGTTTTGGTCTTCATGCAAGTAAATTATGCAAGAGTCATTTACTTTCACACCTGTATGGAAGAAATCTAAAAACTGCCTAAAGTCAGGTGTACTATGCATTAACCTTAATAACTCACCATTTCTTGTATAACTTGCTGTTATGTCTTTTCCACCAATTATCGCATCATTAAAATACTTATTCTTCATCTGTTCTTCTCCTCTATTTTTTATTTTTTATTCTTACTGTTTAATGGTTAAGATGAATTTAAAGTCCGCGCAGGGAGCTTCTAATTAAAATCGCCGAACGGAGCAGGGAGCTCCGTCGGGACGGAGTGAGGCTATTTTAATTAGAACTACCGTTGCAGGACATACATAATTTGAAAACCATTAAACAGCAACCTACTACTTATTCTCCACAATTCTCACAATTTGTTGCTCCAATTCCTTTAACCTATCTTTTAGCCTTACAACATCTTCATCACTCGAATCTTTATCTAAGTACTCTTCTTTTACTATGTTTGACATATCTTCTAATTCTTCTTTTAATGTGTTCATTCTTTCAAGCACTTCTAATCTTAGATATCTTTGCTTGCTTCCTTCTTTTGCCTTTCCTACCATTTCTACATTTTCTTCTAGTTCGTAGCTTTCTCCAAAATCTGGTATTGTTATAGGTATATCGGTGTTTTCCTCTAACTTAGATTTTAACACTTTTTGACCTTCTGGCTCTCCATGTACTAAAAATATGTGTTTTGGTTTTGTGATAAATGAATATACAAAATTCATAAGCCATTCTTGGTCTGCATGTCCTGAATATCCTTCTATATACTCTATCCTTGCATTTACTGCAATTTCTTCTCCAAATATTTTTACTTTTTTCTCTCCATCTACTAGTTTTCTACCTAGTGTACCTGGAGCTTGATATCCAACAAAAAGTATTGTACTATTTGGCTCCCATAGATGATGTTTTAAATGATGTTTTATTCTTCCTACTTCACACATTCCACTGGCAGAGATTATTATTGCGGATTCATTACTTGCATTTAATGCTTTTGACTCGTCAGCAGTTCTTGTAAATTTAAGTCCATCAAATTCAAGCGGATTATCTCCTGAATTTATAATAGCTTGTGTCTCTTCATTAAATAAATTCATATTTTCCTTAAACACTTCTGTAGCAGATATTGCTAAAGGACTATCTACATAAACTGGGACACTCATCAATCTTTTATATTTTTTATAGAATTCTTCATCATGCTTTTCTTCTTTAATTCTATTTAATTCAAATAATATTTCTTGAGTTCTTCCTACCGCAAATGATGGAATTACTACAGTACCACCTTTTTCTAATGTTTCATATACAATATCTAGGAACATGCTTGCTTTGTCATCATTTCTCATATGTAATCTATTTCCATATGTTGATTCCATTACAAGATAGTCTGCACTTTCTATCATTGTTGGAGGAGATAGTAGTGGTATATCATTATTTCCTAGGTCACCAGTAAATACTATCTTTTCTGTTTTATCTCCCTCTGTAACCCATACTTCTATAATCGCAGAGCCTAGCATATGACCGGCGTCATTAAATCTTGCCTTAATATTTTCATCAATATCTATAATTTCATCATATTGAACTGGTTTAAAAATTTCTAAACACTTTGCTGCATCTTCTGCTGTATATAGTGGTGGTAAAGGGTCTTCTCCTTTTCTTTCTCTTTTTCTATTTTTCCATTCAACTTCCATTTCTTGAATATGTCCACTATCTGGAAGCATTATTGAACACAAATCACAAGTTGCCTTTGTTGCATACACACTATTTCTATACCCCTCATTGTATAACTTTGGTATTCTTCCAGAATGGTCAATATGTGCATGTGTAAGCAGCATAAAATCTATATCATGTACATCAAATAAAAATGGTGCTTCATTTTCAAACTCATCAGATGCAGAACCTTGATACATTCCACAATCTACTAAAAACTTTTTTCCAGCACCTTCCACTAAAAAGTTAGAACCAGTAACTGTTTTTGTTGCTCCTAAAAAAGTAACTTTCATCATTTTCCTCCAATCTTTTGTTTTGTAATTCTATATTATAAGAGCATAGTATGTATTTTTTATTTTTGTTTCCGCCCCCCAACAGCGAACAGTCTGTAGTAAAAATTACATGGTCTTGAGCATTTTTTCTACCATGAATAAAAAACAAGTTTTTTATTCATGAGTAATTTTTCCACAGACTGTACCTCGTCGGTCCCCACCTTAAGGCTCCAACCAAAAGAAAAAATACATACTATGCTCTTTCTATTAATATAATTACAAAAACAATTTAAACTTTCTCTTTATTTTTACCTCATCAATATGAATTTTTAATGAACTCTCTATAACATTATCATCATAATACTGGGCAATCAAAATTTTATCTTCATAATTACACTGTATATTTATATTTTGCAAGCAAATAATCTTTGTATCAAATACTTCTTTTAAAATTTCATATGTAAGTTTTTCATCATCCACAAATATATCCCATATTTTCAACTGCTGTGCTTTTTTTATTACTAACTTTATTAAATTTCTAAAATCAATTTTTAATTCTTCAATATCCTTAACACTTTTTTCTAAGCTTATTGGAACATATCTATAATACCTTATTTTATATATCCACCTTACTAATTCTAATTTGCTTTCCTCATTTATTATCTTTATTTTACTTGTTGCTATTTCTATAAATTTTCGTGTTAGCTCAACAATTTCTTCTTTGCTAATTTTTTCTCCTATACTGTTTAAGAATTTTGTTTCTTTTTCTAGCTTGCTTTTTTGTTCAACAAATTCCTTTGGCAATATTAGCTTATTGCATTCCTCAATTTTATCTATCAAGTCAACTCTTTCTTTGTCCAAAATTCCAACCAAATAACTTACACTAAATATCTTTTCTTTGTTTGGCAATTTTTCATTTCTATCATAATATTCTTTTTTTAGTAATTCATTATTATTTAAAGTCTTATCAATTTTCTCTATTTGTTTTGTATAATCTTTTTTCTCCTGAGTAACCTTATCTAGAAACTCTTTTTTATTATCAAATAATTTAAGTCTTTCTGTCTTTTCTTCTTTTATTTGTTCAAACTTCTTATTATATTCTTCATCCTCATTTGTACTAATATATTTTTCAATTGCCATTCGCGAAATGATATCATATAAATCACTATTCTTTATTTTATTTATTCCTTTTCTTCCATTTAGCAAAATCAAGGTCTGATACATGTAATTATATTCTTAATCTTGTATTTCTTTTGATACTATATCCCATGACCAGCCATTGAAATCGCGTATTACCTCTGTACTTGCTCTTAACATTCCTTGGTTCATCATAACATTAATTGGTTTTTCTAAGTAGTCTTTGCCAATATAGTTTGTCTCTTGCTCATCTAGTTTTAGCAAAGCTGTTAGAATTGCAAGTTCATTTTGGATACAAGTAATTTCTCCATTTTCTTTATCAACTTTATATTTCAAATTATTCTCTTCAAACTCAGCAGCTTCATCTGTATCTGACTTAACTAGAAATATCTTTAATGCTTTTTCTTTTATAATTCTTAAAATATTTTCAATATATTCTTTTTTTGAAGGTACTTCTACTTTCACTGTCTCATAGTCTTTATATGCATTTTCTATTTTATATAACATACTAAGTAACAAATTTTTTACATCATAAGAGAATAACTTTTTTTCCAATATCTTTTCTAATTCATTATTATAATCTCGTATGTTTAATTTAGCTAAAAGTTTATTTTTTTCCATACCGATTTTCCTCACTAGTTCTTTTATTTTAAGTAAGTTTTTAGTTAGCTGACTTTTTTAAGGTTACTATTTTTGGTTCTTTTATCTAGGTAATATGTATGTTTTAAATTTTGTTTGAGTGCTTAAGGTGTTTTATTTAGCAGTCCTCAAAAGTTGGAAGCCATTAAAAACTTACTCCCCGTTCATTTTTAGCTCTTCCCATCTTTCTTTTGACATTAGCACTTCACGTGGTTTACTTCCTTGGAATCCAGATATTACGCCTCTTTCTTCCATTTGATCTATTATTCTTCCAGCTCTTGCATATCCTACTTTAAATCTTCTTTGTATAAATGATGTTGAAGCTTGTCCTGTTTCCACAACAACATCTATTGCCTCCATTAATAGTGGGTCTGTATTATCATCTTCTTCTGCGGTATCTATTTCTTTGTCTGTACTATTTGCATTTTCGATTTGTTGTATAATATCATCATTATATGTTGCCTCTCCATTACCTTTTATAAAGTCAACAATTTTTTCAACTTCCTTATCTGTAACAAATGCACCTTGTATTCTTACTGGCTTTGGTGCTCCTGCTGGATAAAATAACATATCACCTTTTCCAAGTAATTTTTCTGCTCCTGCCATATCTAGTATTGTCCTTGAGTCTACTTGCGAAGATACAGAAAAGGCAATTCTTGATGGTATATTTGCTTTAATAATACCTGTAATAACATCAACTGATGGTCTTTGTGTTGCAATTACCAAATGCATTCCAGCAGCTCTTGCCATCTGTGCTAATCTACAAATTGAATCTTCTACATCCTTTGGAGATACCATCATCAAGTCTGAAAGCTCATCAATTATTATTACAATTTGTGGTAATTTTTGCCCTTCTCCTTCTTCATCTAATGCTTCGTTATATCCTTTAATATCTCTTACATTTTTGCTCGCAAATAAGCTATATCTGTTTACCATTTCTTGTACAGCCCATGCTAATGCACCTGCAGCTTTTTTAGGGTCTGTAACTACAGGTATAAGCAAATGTGGTATGCCATTATATACAGAAAGCTCAACAACTTTTGGGTCAACCATTACTAGTTTTACTTCACTTGGTTTTGCCTTGTATATAATACTAGCAATTAAAGTATTAATACAAACTGATTTACCTGAACCTGTTGCACCTGCAATAAGTACGTGTGGCATTTTTGCAATGTCTGTTACAACTTCATTACCTGCAACATCTTTACCTAGTGCAAATGCTAACTTAGACTTGTGATTTTTAAATTCATCACTATCAATTATGTCTCTTAAATGAACTACTTCATTTTCTTTGTTTGGAACTTCTATTCCAACTGCTTGCTTGCCAGGTATTGGTGCTTCAATCCTTATAGTTTCAGCTGCCAAATTAAGGGCAATATCATCTGCAAGATTTGCTATTTTACTAACCCTTACACCTTCTGCTGGTTTTAGCTCATATCTAGTAATTGCAGGTCCAACTGATACATTTTCTACTTTAGCTGATACACCAAAACTATATAAAGTTTTTTGTAGTTTAGTAGCTGTATCCGCAACAGCTTTTTTGCCACCTTTTACAGCTTTTTTCTCTCCTTCTGATAATAGCTGAATTGGTGGGAATTCATAATGTTCATCTTCTACTGTTAATGTATGTTCTAATTGCAATACCTGCTTAACTTTTTCCTCTTTAGTTTCTTGTTCTGCTTTAAATAAATTTGCTTCTATTTCATCTGGGTTATTTACTTTTTCTTCTTTATCTTTTACCCTACCTCCAATGCTAAAAGGTATTAAATCGTCATCTCCCTTATGGTCATATTTTTTTAATTTCTTATCTTTCTTTTTGTCATCTTCCTCATCATTTAAATTAATAGTTAATTGTTCTGCTAAAGCCTCTGCCTCTCTTCTTTGCTCCTCTTTTTCTCTTAATCTACGTTCTTTCTTTGTCTCTTTTCTTACTGGAGTCTCCTCTTCTTCCACTTGTCTTCTTGAGCTTCTTCTTTCTTCTCTAGCTTCCATCTTTTCTATTTTTCTGTCTTCTCTATCTTCTCTTTTTCTCTCAACATAGTCTGCTATTAGTTCAGCTGGTTTTATTCCAAACATAAATACAAGTAAAATTGCAGCAACTCCTATGCACAAAATTACTGTTCCAACTTCTCCCAAAAGTTTTATCAAAATTGAGGCAATTGCAGTTCCTACTGCTCCTCCACCATTATTAACCTCTCCTAGTTCATAACCTTTTTCCACAGCTACTGATAATTCACTATTTATATCTATATTTCCATTAGAAAACTGAAAAACACTTAGCATTGTAGCTACACAAAGCAAAAATATACCATATTGAATTAATTTAGAAATTAAATATTCTTTATCCTCAGTAGTCATATATATTGCAATTAAGAATGTTCCAATTGGAATTATGTATTTTATCGCTCCCATAATTCCACCTAATATTGGACTTAAATGTTCTCCAATATATCCTGACTTCGTATATATTAAAATTGCAAGTAATATACTTATTAAAAACATGAATACTACTGCTACATTTATATCAAATTTACTTGTTTTTTTCGCTCTTCTTCCTCTTTTTGCCAAAGTATCTCCCTTACCTTTCTTTTGAATTTATAAAATCCCAAATATACATTTGTATTATACCACAAGGTAAGTAAAATGCAAATAAATTTTTAAATTTTTATAAATTTTAAAAGTGTGCAGTTGGGGTCTGTCCCCAATTGCACACTTTTCATTTTAGAACTCTACTTCACTAGAGTAGTCACTATATACTTTTCTTCCATTTATATATCCAAATGCTCTAACTTTTATTGTATATGGATATCTAGTAGTTGTAAATCCTGACATCGTTTTATTTGTTCCTGTAACTGTATATTTAGCTTCACCATAACCTGGTATTTCTAAAACTATTTCATATCCAGATGCTCCGCTTACGCTGTTCCATCTAAATGTTGCTGAAGTTCCATTTCTTGTTGCTCTTAAACCAGTTACCTTACTTAATTCATCTTTTCCATCAGTATCATCTTTATCAGTATTTCTAAAAGATACTTTGCTTGAATATGAACCATATACTTTCTTTCCATCTACTGTCTTATATGCTCTTACTTTTGCAGTAAAATTACTACTTGTATATCTTATTCCTGTTACATTTGCATATGTTGTTGTCATTTTATATGTTGTATCTCCTTTTTGTGGGTCAGTTACAACTAATTCATATCCGTCTGCATTACTTACCCTATTCCATGTAAATCTTGCTATATTTCCATCCATGTCTACATCAAGTCCTGTTACTTTACTTACTGTAACATCGCTCTCATTTTCTTCGTCTGAAGTTTCGTTGTTCTTAAAGTAAACTCTAGTTGAATAATCTCCATATACTTTCTCTCCGTTTACTGTTTTATATGCTCTTACTCTTATTGAGTAATTACTATCTTTATCAGTAAAACCATTTATTGTTTTGCTTGTTCCTGTTGTTGTATATGTTGAATCTGGTCCAGTTCCTGGTATATTTAGTGATAATTCATACCCATCTGCATTGCTTACTTTATTCCATGTAACTGTTGCTTTGCTTCCATTCATTGAAACTTTTAGTCCTGTCACTTTATTTACTGTAACATCATCTGTCTCTTCTTCTTCAGCTCTAAAGTATACTTTGCTTGAATAATCTCCATATACTCTTTCCCCATTCACATTTTTATATGCTCTTACTCTTACTGTATAATCATCATCTGTATCAGTAACTCCAGTTAATGTTTTACTTGTTCCTGTTGTTGAATATGTAATTGTATTGCTATATCCTGGTTTAGTTAATTCTATTTGATATCCGTCTGCATCACTTACTTCATTCCAACTGATTACAGCTCTTGTACCATCTACTTTAGCTTTTAATCCAGTTACCTTATCAACATCTACTGTTTCTTCCTCTTCTTCTATTTTAATGCTTACTGTACTTGAGTATGCACCATATTCTTTTTCTCCATTTACATATTCATATGCTCTTACTTTAGTTCTATATGTATAACCTGCAGTAAATCCTGTTAATGTTATCTTGTTACTTGATACTGTGTATGTAGCATCATCATGTCCAGATATTTGTACCAATACTTCATAACCATCTGCATTTGATACATTATTCCATGTTAAAGTTGCCTTATCTCCATTTATAGAAGATTTTAAATTTGTAACTCTATCTAATTCTTGATACTCTTCTTCCTCATCTTCATATTTTAGTATTGCTAGATCTGAGAAAGATCCATATACTTTCTCATTGCTTTTAGTTAAATATGGTTTTATTTTTATGCTATATACTTCGTTTTCATCCATTCCAATTAATCTTACTTTTGTGCTTGTTGTAGATCCTATATCAATGTAATCACTATTTTGTACACTTGCATAAATTTCATAACCATCTGCATTAGTTACTTTATCCCATTCTATTGTTCCTGTTGCTCCATTAGAAACAGCCTTTATATTTTTTACTGTGCCTAATTCTGAAGAAGTTTGTGTGTCTTCTCCAATTTTAAATCTTATCTCTGGTGAATATGTTGATGAAGCACTATTTTCATTATATGCCCTTACTTTTACTCCGTAAATTTCTCCTTCTTCAAATCCTATTATTGTAACCTTGTTGCTTGCTACGTTACCAACATATTGGTATCCTATTGATGGTATGTCAACATATACTTGATAACCATTCGCATCATTTGCTTTACTCCATTCTAATTCAGCTTTTGTGTTAGTTACTACAACATTTATATCACTAACAGTTAAATTGTTTGAGGCATTAGTAGTTGTTGTTAGCAATAATATTATTGCAAGTACTATTGTGCATAATATTACATTTCTAATTTTTTTCATAATATTATCACCCTCCTCTCATTTTACAACCATTTCTATTTTATCACGTTTTATGTTTACTGTCAACATTTTCCACAATTTCTTCAGGATAAAGACATGAAAAAATAGAGGTAGGTATTAGCCTATCTCCATTTTACACTTATTTACCTCTTTTGATTGATTATAGTACTGGGATAACCACGCGAAATGAGCATATTGCATTCTCGCTTCCTCTGTCAGAATCAAAAGCAAATATTCCTGCAACATCAGTGGTATAAAAATATTGATCACCTCTTGTAAAAAACGGTGTACTTGTATATGGGTAATCCGCATAGTCATAATACCATGAATATTTCCCACCCCAATATCCTGATGATGTTTCCCAAATTGCATCACCATAATGACCATTAGAGGGTTCTGATAAATCATAATTATGTGAATTATCATCACTGCTTCCCACACTATATACATCTCTATATTTTATGTCTACTTTAGATATATCATAACTTTGTGCATTCGAATTATCTATATAAGCAGCCACTTTTTCCGCTGCACATCCGCTCATATCATATATTCCCCATACATTTCCTGTTGTACTCGCTTGCGGACCATTTCCTACATTATACGAATAATTTCCTTCATCCGCGCTTGCAATTTCACTATTTCCTGCATTTCCAGTAATATAATTATTGCTATTATTTTTCCATACTTGACTACCTTTTCCATAATTTACGTTTTGGCTTAAATATGCCACTGCTCCCCATTCAGTATTTTTTGCCATATGTGGGTCTACTATTTTATCATCTGAGTTTAAGCCATATGGATTTTGCTCTTTATTCAACTCAGTACATACCATAAAGATATTTTCTATATTTATTTTTCTCCAGCTCGTCACTCCTGCTTTTATTTGTGCTGTTAATGTTGTTACATTTGTATTCGTACTTCCTGTACTTTCTTCTGTTGTACACCCTGTATGACTTGTCTCAAACTTTCCAACCCAAAATCCTGGTAACTTTGTTCCCCCATAGTTAAATGCTGGATGTACTACATAATCGCTCATTCCACTTCCTGTACTATAACTTGGATATGTTTCGCTATATGTTGTCGTTCCTGCTTTATTTTTATTTGCTGTATCTATAAATACTATATTGATATTTCCTGCTCCACTTCCGCTTTGATGATACTGGCTTGTTATTTGGTAAGCATATCTTGGTATCCATACTAACATACTGTAAGGCTTGCTTTCATCTAATGTACTTCCGTTAAATGTTGCATCTCCTAATACTACATTTGCCCACTGTTTATTTGCATAATCGTACCATCCGCTATCAGTTGTAGTTGTTTTTATCCAATTATTTCCATTCCATTTTACTGGCGTCATTCCCAAACTTACTTTTGGTGCACTTGGCAATACACTGTCTACATAATCTGGTGGTGCTCCTGTTGTTGCTGTTGTTGTTTTTGTTGCTACATTTTCTGCTTTATCTATCACCTCTACTTTTATCGTATATGATGTTTTTGCACTTAATCCTGTGAATGTATAGATATTACTTATACTTGTTGCTCTTGGAGTAGTTTCATTATTTAAATAATATTTATATGTTCCACTTGTTGCTAATCCTGTCTCTCTATCGCTCGCTGTTACAGTTGCTGTTATGCTATTATGGGTTATATTACTTGTACTTAAATTTACTGTAGGCGCTGTTGTATCTTTCACTGTTACACTTGCATCATCTCCATAATTTGTTCCGTCATATAATCGAGCATACACTGTATCATTATGATTTAAATTATTTACTGTTCCTCCGTTTCCTATTATAGTCCATGTTCCTGCTGTATTATTTACTTGATATTGAATTGTATAACTTGTATTTGTACTTATTGTTACACTCGCTACTCCACTGCTCCATATTACATTTCCAAATGTTATCGCTCCTTGTTCTATTCCATCTGGTACTTTGTCTGTTACTTGATTTGTTAAATATCCTATTCCTATATTTCCTGCTTTGTCTCCATT
>CAMOBD010000008.1 GCA_946578345.1 uncultured Clostridium sp. | reverse complement strand
TTTTTCACACCATCCTTTCGTTTGGATGATTTTCATATTGTTTATAGACAACAAAAAAATCAACCAGATTTTATTTTCTGATTGATTTTGTATCTATCTATTCAATTTAGTTCGAACAGATACGTCATTGGTGCGGATGAGAGGACTCGAACCTCCACGCCGTTGGCACTGGTTCCTAAGACCAGCGCGTCTGCCAGTTCCGCCACATCCGCATTAATTTACTAACAAAATATATTTTAGCACACAAAAATTACCTTGTCAATAATCGGATGCGATTTTTTTCAAATTATAAATTGAGTAAATTATTTTTATTCCTGCTAAATTTACGCCTAAATTAATCTACTTTATTCCATCCATTCCTTTTTGCTTTATTATTTTTATTTCATTTTCTATATTTTTATCTGACATTTCTTCAATAAAATCTAACATTTTATCTAATTTTAAGTATTGTGGATTACCCTCTTTTATATCCACATATTTACTTGTATAGTTGCTTAAATTAATTTTATATTTTTTTAGAATTTCTTCAAAAATATAATTATAATCTTCTCTAAGATTTCCTTTGTTTTTCTTGATTTCCTCGAATTCTTTATTAAATTGTTTGTTATAGAAATAATGGTCTGTTAATAGATGTAAGAAATAGCCTTTCCAGTAATCTTGCTCTATTTTTACTTGTTTATCTTCTAAAAATTTATCTATGTTTGTCTCAGTATTTCCATTTGACCATCTTCCATAATGTGATACATCTTTAAACTTTCTTCTTTCTGCTAGTTGTTCATCTAAATCAGGTGCTATCGAGCCTGTTATAAATTTATCCGTATCTTTTATTTCACTAGGATGCTTTTGAATATATCTGTTAGCAATTATTTCATGAACTGCAACATGTGCCATATTATTTATTCTCCTTTTCTCCCATTTTTCCTATAATATATATAATTATCACTACAAATCAATTTCCACTTCACTTGGCTTATTGTGTTTTCCATTAAAGTAATTAATATATCTGTATTTGCCTTGTTTCTTTGATGCGCCTTGCAATAGCAGAATATTATTCTCTCTATATATAGCGTACTTATTTAAAGATACAAATTTTTCCTTTCCGTATCTCATATTAACAATTCCATCAACATTTTTTAATTCTATTTCATCTAATGCAATAAATTCATTAAAATATACTACCAAAGTTTCCAAAGTTTTTTCTATATACTCAATATTACTTTGGCTTATGTTTCCATGGCTTTGCACTTTATTTCTTAGTAATGTAAGCAAATCCCCCAATCCTGCAAAGCTCATATATTCCTCATTATCTTCATCAGATATTTCAATTTGTACACCTATAATAGGTACAATATTATCTAATAAATACTCCTTAAAAAAGTCTGGAATTAAAAGTTTGCTTTTTATAATATCATATAAATAATCATTTTCCCTTACATTATCTAATATGAACTGAAAATTTTTATCATATGTATCAATTATTATATCTGTATCAATTTCTTCTATATCCTTTTCATTTTTAGCAAAAACATAATATGCTACAATTTTCATCATGTATTGTATATAGTTGAACAGTACTATAATTCGTTGGTACGATGAGTTACAGTAAAATGATGATTTATATAAATCATATCCATCATTAGGCTTTATAATATTTTTTATTGGTTCTAATGTGCGACCGTTTACTGTCTTTCAAAAATCCTTCATAATAATAAATAGCACCTATGTTATTTATTATTTTTATGTACTCTGCAAAATGATTATTAATATCTGTGTAATAATCATTCTTATCATAAAATTTCAAAAATTTCTTATAATCATATTTTCCCTTGTTCTTAAAACTTTTTAGGTCTTCAAATACTAATATGTTTTGTATATTTATTTCGTTATACTCTTTTTTACATTTTTCTTCAAACTTGATTACATCATTATCATAATTTTCTTTTTTTGATACAGTTTCCATGTAAGCAATAACATATGGTCTTAGTTTTTTCTCAATCTCTACATTTGGAAATTCTTTTTTTAGAAAATCTATGTCCTTATCTATACTCAAATAGATAACTCCATTTCCCTCTTCTATTACATTCTCTAAACTATCTTCTACGGTTTCAAAAAACACTGTGTATAAAAAATGATGTTTTTCTTTTTCCACTGGTTTTGACATATTGTAACCTATATTTATAAGAAAATCTGGTAAGAACTCTGCATTTTTCACAAAATTCTTATCTTCTTTTTCCTCTAAATCTTGATTTGAAAAATAGTCTACTATAAATTTATTTTCATCTTTAAATAACACTACATTAATGCCAAGCCTTTCTGCTTTACCAGTAAGATATTTTTTCATATATTTTATTTGCAATTTTCTGGTTGTCCATTGTTTTCTAAAATCCAGCAATATTTCCAACATGGTTTGTATTATATAAATTATTAAATAAAAACAAAATGCAATAAACAAAATTGATATCAAATTAGTCAAAAGAAGTCCTTTATTTATTGATGCAACTATATCTGTATCTGCCACAAAATTTATTGAATTAATCACAAAAAATACAATGTTTTGCATATATAATTTTCTATGCATTAAATAAATGCTATTATTCTCATAAATATTAAGTTTTATTTCTTTTTCTTTGTTT
Organism: uncultured Clostridium sp.; assembly: GCA_946578345.1. Classification (GTDB taxonomy): domain Bacteria; phylum Bacillota; class Clostridia; order TANB77; family CAG-508; genus CALXVA01. The sequence continues at coordinate 36,284 of CAMOBD010000008.1, read as the reverse complement.
GATTTGCTAAGCCTAATACAATCAACAATATTTTTTACAAAGAAAATTATCAACAATATATTTTTTATGTATAAAAAAACTTTATGTTCTTCTATGCTCACATTAATCAATGTGAATTGCATTAAATATACTGCAATAATTATATATATATAATTTAAAATTCTTTTACTTTTCATGCTATGTGCTCTTCTCCTAAATTCAAAATAAATTCTTTTCCACCATTTTCATACAATTTCTCTGTTTCGCCATTTTCAAAGCAAAAATATTCTATTGCCTTATGGTTTATTCCAGAATAGATGTATTCTAATTCATACTTAATGATTGACATTTTTTCTTCTTTTTCTTTATATACAAATTTTAATTTTTCTAACAATATATTTTTACTATCAAAATTTGGTATTAAAACTTCTGCAATTTCTAGTAATAGTTCATTATATATTTTAGAAACACTGTAGCTAATTGTACCATGTCCTAAATTTCTATTATGAATTTCTGTAATTGCCTGTTTTAATGTGAACACTGTTATATTCTTTGAATAATTTATATCTAGTTCTTTTAATAAATTAATTATATTTATCTGCTTTTCTTTTGGAATATCAATTTCTTCGTCTTTATTTATTGATGCCCAATAGCCTAATGTAGGCAATTTAAAGAATTTTTCATCTTTTTCATAGATTTTGTTTTCTGCAATATAGCTTAATGCCTCATATTGAATGATATATTCCAATATTTTTAACATAGTGTAAAATTTTTCAATATAATTAGATGAAATATGCAAATTTTCTAATGTTCTTTTTATATACTCACTTGCCCTATTTTCACTAAGTCCATCTATGATATTTGCTATCCTTTTATTAAAATCACGATCTAATGCATTTACTACTTCATACCAATTGCTAATATTTTCGAAATATGCATATGAATATTTACTTTTTATTTCTTTTAACATGTGTGCTTTTTTCAATAATTTTTTGTCTTCGTCAGCAATATGATTTACAATAATAAATTTAAAATTATTTTTCTCACATTCTTCTATTGCCTGTAAAAATTTTTCATTATATGCTTTATCACATTTCTTCTCACATTTTGCATCATATTCAAAAACATAAGCAATATTATTAAATTCACTTAAATCTATTGCATTGTTTGCAATTACTCTGTAATCTGCAAAAATATATTGCTCATCTTCAATAATATAAGTAAAATTTTTGCCAAATCTTTCATAATTAATTAATCTCTTTTTTGATAAAACTCCCATGGTATTGTATGGAGAAATATCCATTAACCACGGACTTGCATAGATTATGAGCTCTTTTTCTGTATTCATATGGTCTATTTCATCTTTTAGCTTTTGGTTTGTTTTAATATATATAAGCACTATTGCAAGACCAATAACAACAATTGGCACGCTAGCTTGTACAACATAATTTTCATTTAGCTGATAATCCCTTATCATTAACTCGGTCGCTGCATTATATTGTTCGATACTTCCATATTCATAAATTATTCTTCTGTTTATTTCTTTTTCATAATTATTTGTAACAAACATGATAAAATAAAGTTCTAATATTATAAAAATAAATAAAAAAATTCTTCTAATGTACACATACATTTTTTCCAAAGCTAGTGATTTTATATTTCTTTCTTTTGTTGCAACAAAGTGTAGTAAAACTACCCAAAAGATACTAGTAAGTATCTCTATCCAAATAGTGGCATCAGATATAACTTGCTGAAATAGTGAAACATCAAAATTCACTTTTATCATTCTATACTTTGTGAAAAATATTGTTCCAACTAGTCCTGCAATGCTAATAATATTTAGCAAGGCTAATAAAGTCTTTTTTCCAAAATTTAAATTTCTTTTTAGTATCCATCTTTCTGAAAGATTGAAAAATAAATAGTAAGAAAATGCAAATACAAAAATTGAGAGGTGCCCAGGCAGCTGATTTACAACCATTCTCTTTGCTTCTTGCTCACATTCTTCCAATGTTGTTTCCCTTGTACCATATTCTTGACTTAGATTATAAGATATTTCAGGAAATACATTTAGGCGTATGTATGCATACCCCATATACAAAATACATACTATTAACAATATTATAACTATATTTATTATATTCTTTCTAGTGCTTATCATATCATATCCCCATTTCAAAGTTTGATTTATTACAAGCTAATTATAGCATATGGTATAGTGTGGTGCAAGCTAATTTTTTATAATATGCAAATGATAACCTTACGGTACTCATATATTAGCGCCATAAGGTTATCATTTAAATTCTAGTTGCATCCACAACCACAATTATTATTGTTATTATTACTATAGTTATTCATATTGTTGCAATTCATGTTATTCATATAAAATTTCTTTTCGGCAAGTTTGTCTTGTACGCCACGAAGTGCTTCTCCAAATCTTTGGAAGTGAACTATTTCTCTTTGACGTAAGAATTTAAGTGGGTCTAATACATCTGGGTCATCCCTACATAAATCAATTAACTTCTCATATGTTGCTCTTGCCTTTTGTTCAGCAGCTAAGTCCTCTTGTAAATTTGCAATTGGGTCTCCTTTACAAGCTAAGCAATTTGCGTCGAAAGGCACTCCTGCAGCCGACTGTGGATATACATCTACACCATGGTCTGTGTAATATGCTCCAAGTCCTGCTTTTTCTATTTCTTCTAATGATGCTCCATCAGTTAATTGATGTACAATGGTTCCTACCATCTCAAGGTGAGCAAGTTCCTCCGTGCCCACGTCATTTAGGATTGCTTTTGATTTTTGGTCTGGCATTCCAAATCTTTGTGACAAATATCTAAGTGAAGCAGCAAGTTCACCATCTGGTCCACCATATTGTGATATTATAAATTTTGCAAGCTTTGGATTAGGACATTTTATATTTATAGGGTATTGTAATACTTTATTATAAGTCCACATTAAAATCACTCCTTTCCCAAGGCCACCCCTCGTAAAAATAGGAAGTAATTTTAAATGGGACTAAATCCCATCATTTCAATGTTTTGCTACACCTCAATTTAATTATTTGGTATGCTAAAATTATATGTAATACTTTTAACTTTTTTGTTTTCTATTACAATTTTATCAATTAATTTTAATATAATTTCCCTATCAATTTTATCTTTTTCTTTAAATTCTAAAACCTTATTTATATATTTTTCGATCTGCTCATCATTAATACTTATTTTTTCATCCATTTGCTTTTTCTTAATATCAGATAACATTGCATTTAACCCTTTTTCTTTTTCATCAATTTCTTTAGACAATTGTATAAAAAGTTCTGTTGATATAATATTATTTAACTTATCTTGATACATAGTCTTTCTTTTATTCTCTAATAAATCTATTTGCTTCTTAATTTCTAATGCTTGATTTTTCACTCTAGGTTGCTTAACTTTAAAGTTTAACTTTTTAGCATCTAAATATTTTTTTACATTTTTTCTTAAGTTATCAAGAACTATTGATATTAATTCATCCTCTCTTAAATATTGAATATTATTGCAAAATTTGCTACCTGCCTTTTTGTAGCTACTACAAACACATCTAAAATGTTTACAATGATTTTTATTATATGTTACCTTGCCTCCACAACTACAATATACTAGTCCCCTTAATAAATGTATAGTACCAGATTCATTATATGACCATTCATTTGATTTTTTATCTAACATTTTTTGTACTATATTAAAAGTATCTATATCTATTATAGGCTCGTGATTATTTGAAACTATAATATATTTTGAAGGATCTACTTTAACATTTTTCTTTACTTTATAATTTACTTTTGTATTCTTATGCTGTACTAAATCTCCAACATATATTCTATCTCTTAATATTTTAGTAATCATCGAGCTTGACCAAATATAACATTTCTTATTAGGATTTTTATAATTTGTAGTTTCTTCTTTATACTTTAGTGGTGTCATTATATGATTTTCATTAAGGTAATCACATATTTGTTTTTTTGTTTTTCCTGATTTATACATTTCAAAAATTTTTACTACAAAATTAGAAACATTTCTATCCACTAAAACTTTATTTTTATTTTTTGGATCTTTCATATAACCATAAGGTTGAAATGACTTTATACTTTCTCCATTCATAGCCTTTGTCATAAGAATAGTTCTAACCTTTTTCGAAGTATCTTTTGCAAACATATCATTAAAAACTGCTTTAAAAGGTGTTATATCATTATTTGTATTATTAGAATCAAATGTATCAACATTATCAGTAATTGCTATATATCTTACATGTTTAGATGGAAAATACTTTTCTATATAATATCCTGTGTCTATGTAATCCCTTCCCAATCTTGATAAATCTTTTGTTATAACCATATTAATTTCTTTATTTTCTATATCAGAAATCATTTCCTGAAATGCAGGTCTATCAAAATTAGTTCCACTAAATCCATCATCTTTATATACTTTTTTTATTTTCCAACCTTGTGTATTAACAAAACCTTGTAAAAATTTTAATTGATTTTCAATACTTTCAGATTGTTTACTGTAATCTTCTTTTTCATCTTCTCTTGAAAGTCTAAGATAAACTGCTATATTCCAATTTATATTGGCAATTGCCTTTTCTATATAGTTATTATATAACTCTATCATTATTTTCTCCTTTCTTCGAGCAAAACTTATAATAACTATCTATCAATTTTGTCTACATTGTAACTCTATTTGCCTACATTTGCAAGTTATATTTTCAATATTTTCATTTATCCATTCTTGAATTAAATTTGTTAATTCTTTTCCTTCTTTTGCATATATTACTTCAAAATCGTCACTCATTTTTTATACACCTCTAATAATAAACTATATGCTTTATAAGTAATTTGATTACACCTTCCAATTTATTCTCTTAGGTACATCAGCACCTACATTAATTCCTTTTTTTAATACATAACTTTTATTTTTTTCATTATAATCATATATTGATGAATTCCAATCTCTGTATGCCTTATTATTCATTGGTTTATTTCTTTCTGATAATTCCATACTTGCCTGTATATGCATTTTTCTTACAGACTCATACTCATCGACTTGTTTTTGATTCCTTATAGAATAAATATATTTAATAGTTTTTCTTTTATTTTCTTCTTTACTTTGTTTTTTTCTTTCCTCTTTTTCTTTTGTATATCTGATATCTTTTGTAACTATTCTAGATACAGTATATTTGGAAATATTAAGTTGTTCTGCAATTTCTTTTTGTTTTTTATGATCTATAAAATATAAGTCTAATACTTGTTCTCTAATATTCAACTTTTACACCTCTTATTTCAATTTATATACTGCAACTTTTTACTAACACTTTTCTGACATAGAAATACTAATAGAGTATTAACTCTATTTATTTTGTTTCTATTTTTTACAGGATTTACTTCTCTTTTAAAATAATCTTAACTAATCTCTTTACTTCATTTGTTCCAAATTTTTTTCTGTGCATTTCCATCTCACTTTTAATTGATTTAGGAGTTATATCTGTTGCACTATTTTGTAATGTATGTATTGCAAGTTGCATATAAGAAATAGCATCTTCCCAATCTATTAAATCTTTTTTCTCGGACTCCATATTAGTAGTACACCTCACTTTCTTTACTGTTCTACTAATAAAAGTCCAAGAAAAATTGTAAATGTCTCATTTTTTAAAAAATTTTTCTATTTTTTCTTAATTCTTTATAAATCATCTCTTTTATCTCTTGATTTAAATCTTCATCAAATTTTGAACTTATTATTGAATTTTTCTTTATTAAGGGATCATATTTATAAATTATTTCCATTATTTCTTCATCTCGTAAACTAAAATTATTAAACATATTTATTTTCCTCCTAACATTTTTTTCATTATTTTATCTAAAATAGATTCTCTCATTCTGTAAGCAGTAGCTCTACTAATATTCATGATTTTTGGTATTTGCTCTATACTTATATTTTCATAATATAAATAAAAGAGCATAGTCTTTTCTTTTAAAGACAATGCTCTTACAATTTTATAAAGTTTATCATTATTATATATTATTTTTTCAAATTCACTAGCTGATTTTAATTCTCTCTCAAATTTATATAATATAGTGTCAAGTAATGATTCTGAATCTTCTATATTTAATTCAGAATAGTCAATACATTTTGAGTTTATAAATTTATAATTAGTTCTTATGTATTTTTTCCTTACATTTATAATTAATGTTTTCAAATATAGCTTTTCTTCATTTGATAGTTTTTCTGATAAATAATCTTTTCTTTCCATTTAACATTTACTCCAATCTTTTAAAATTGGACAAATATCTAAAAGTAAAGAAAAATTATTAATTTATCTTTTTACTTTTTTATAAATACTTTATTACATTTACATCCCTCCATAAAAACAAAGTCTATAAATAAAATTAATTTATTAACTTTTTCCATCAGTTTTCTTATTATTTATCTAATGTTAATTAATAACTTACTTTACTTATAGACCTTTGTCCTAGAGTATATATTAAATAAATGCAGTAATAAATTCCATAGAAGTAGTAAAATATAGTAAAAGTTACCACTTTCTACTACTTTTTATGTAAAATAATTTATAAACATATTGAAATATAAGAGTTTTAGTTGTATAATAGTATATGAATTTGTTTTATATGGAGGAAAAAATGATTAAAGTTATGATTGCTGAAGATGATGTATCTCAGCTACAATTATTTAATAATTTTTTAACAAAAGAAACAAATTTTAAAATTGTAGCTTTAACTACAAGTGGTAAAGAAACCATTGAAAAATATTTAGAAGAAAAACCCGATGTATTATTTTTGGATTTAGATATGCCTAATATAAATGGATTAGGTGTATTAAACTATCTAAAAGAAAAAAGTGATAAAAAGAATATAATTGTTACTTCTCACTCAAAAGAATTAATTTCAAACTTATATGATTTTTCTAATATTTACAGATTAATGCCAAAACCTTTTGATTATTTCAAAGCAGTTTCCATTGCTCAAGAATTAGTATCTACACATTCCCTAATTTCTACAAAAGAAAAAATCAAGCACATATTGTTAAAATTAGGATTTAATCCCTCATCTACTGGAACGGATAATTTCGTTGAATTAATTTATATTAAATATCAAAGAAAAAATAGTAATCTAAAATTAAATAAATTATATTCTATAACTGCCTCAAAAATAGGATTTTATACTGCATTACAAATAAAATGGAGTATAGATAATTCTTTATCTAGTGCAAAAAGATGCATGAATAAAGAATTACTATACTCTATTTTTGACAATTATAACCCTGCTTATACTATGACTCCTCTTTATTTGTCAGATTTAATTGTAGATTCTTTGAGAAAAGGTATAGTGTAATCTTTATTCTTATTAAGCATGTTTCTCATTTCAATTACAATATACTTGTCAACAATTCTACTCTCTTTTAGTATTTTTTGATAATCAGCATTTTGCTTAATAAGTTTTTCTAGTTTCGCTGTATGTTTTATTCTTAATAATGTAATATTACTCATAAAACATCACACTCCTTATTAAGATTATAACATATATTATATATAAAAAATGTCGTATATTGTCGTTTTAGACAAAAAAATGCACAATTTGATGTAAGAAATACTAACATCTTATTGTGCATTTTTTATATTATTGATTTTCTATAAATTCTTTTAAAGCTCCATTTACTAATCGAGTAAATGATATTCCTGTACTTTTACTATATTCATTTAATTTGACTACATTTTCTTTTCTTAATCTAATAGATCTATATGTTACTGTTTCTTTTTCAGTTTTGCCATAAAAATTAGGTTTATCTCTTTTTATATATTCTTCTATTGCAATATTTATAATTTCACTAATTGTAGCATCAAAAACTTTTTCTGATAAATCCTTAATTTTATTATAAATACTGTCATCTATATTTATTGTCTTGGCAATTATCGGATTATTATATTTGTACAATTTATCTCTTATTTCCATTTTCCCCTCCAAATTATTAATAAATTATACAGTTTTTTATCGTTTAATAATACTTGTAATATTAATTGTATTTTACAAGTGTTTTTGCTGGACTTATTGAAAAATTAATTGTATAATCCATATTGAAATTTTATACAATTTCAATATGGATTATTTTCAGAAAGGAGGATTATTATGCATATTTCGGAAAAGTTGAAAGAATATTTATCTATTTCAAAAATTGTCTGCGATTCTAATATTATTATTACTGATTTAGAAAATATAAAATCAATAGAACTTATTGATAATAATACAATTAATATAACATCAAATGATAAATTAAGTAATAATATTTTAGACTTAATTAAAATTTGGAATTCATATAATATTAATAAGAGCAATTTATTTTGTATTATGAACTACTATTGTATAAAACTAATAGAAAATGATACTAATAATTATTCTGCTCAAATGATTTTTCCACTTTTTAATAAAAATAATAAACTTTTAGGATTAATTATATTATTTCGAACTAGTAAAAATTATATATTTAGTTCTACAAAACCTATTACTACAACTGTCAAAATTACTAATGATTTTATAAATAAGGAGAATTGATTATGAGAGAAACTTTTATGAATGCAACAGACCTTGAATATACAAATACTATATTAGATGAAAATATAGATATGTTATTTGCATCATCTGATTATAAAAAAATTAATGATGAAATGACTGCTCTAAATGATAAAATTGAAAAAATACCTGAAGAATACAAAGAGATGTTTTCAGAATATGATCATCTATTTCATAAAGCTTATGAATATGAAATTTGTATGATGTTTTTTATAGGATTTGATAAAGGTTTGAGTTTTAAGGAAAAAAATTAGTTTCCTTATATAGTAATAAGGAAACTGTATTAGATTTATAATAGAGATAAGCTTAATTTTGCTTATCTTTATTAGCATAATATTCATTTAATGTATTGTAGATAGACATATTTACAAGTTTATATATTGATATATCATATTTATCCTTTAATTCATCTAAGCCCTTTACAAATGATTCTCGTATAAGAAGTGAATGTTTAATTGAAATTTCATTTTTAGGTTTTGCATACATTTTGATATTTTCATCAATAATTAGTCCTTCTATACATGCATTTATTAGTTGATTAACTGATGCACTAATTTCGTTATCAGATATTTCTTTTAATTTTTCATATAAGTTTTCATCTATTTCTATTGTTTTTCTTATTAATTTTTCTTTATTATAAAATCTATCAAATACTCCCATCATTTTACACCACTTTGTATTTTATTTTTTAATATTATACTAGTGTGGGATAAAGATTTTAACCGTATTATAATACAGATTTCATAATATAAAATAATTTGACTTTCTAAGGTTACTATTATACAATATAATAACAATCGTTTATAAGGAGTGTAAATATATTAATGAAAATAAAAACAATAGCTACAATACTTATTATTATATCAATATTGAGTTTAATCCCATTAAGTATAGAGCTTTTTACAATATTAACAACAGAATACATGATGATATGTTCAAAAACAGATAGAGAATATATACAAAGTATATCTCATACTAATTATGACTTTAAAATAGCTATAGTAAAAGTTGAAGGATTTATGAATCCTTCAAGTGATGCTAAAATAATAATAAATAATGTACTACCATATTCCACTACATTAGGAGAACAAAAAGTAATTGAAAATAATCCAGATAATATAAAAGGTATTATAAGTTCATACATAGAAACTCATTCAAACAAATTATTAGTATTGGTAGTTTGTATATTGCCTTATATGTTTTTATATACCATACTTTTTGTATATATTAAGATTATGAAAAAAAGTAATGAATAATCATTTTTTAATTATTATAACAAATAGAGTAGATAGTTTTTATTATCTACTCTATAACTTATATAATTATTTAAATTTTTCCTTCCCATTCATCATAAAACTCTTTTAAAAAATCTTCCATATATTCATGTCTATGTTTTGCCATGTTTTTAGCTGTTTCTGTGTTCATTAAATCTTTTAATTTTAATAATTTTTCATAAAAATGATTTATAGTTGTCCCAACATTTTCATAATATTCTTCAGCAGACATATTTTCTTTGTACTCCATATTTGGAATATGCATAGGTGTTTTATGACTTCCTCCATATGCAAATGTTCTACCAATACCAATTGCTCCAATGGCATCTAGTCTATCTGCATCTTGCACAATTTTCCCTTCTATTGTATCGGGTACAACTGTATCTTTTCCTTTAAAAGATACTTGAGAAATAATATGACATATTTGTTCTATTTTTTTATTAGAGAACCCTAGACTTTTCAAAAATGTTTTTGCATTATAAAATGGTTCTTTTTCTTTTCCTACTAATTTATAATCATCAACATCATGCAATAATGCCCCTAAATAAACTAATTCTATATCACATTCTTCAAACTTTGTAATATACTTTGCTAAATTATATACTCTTAATGTATGATAAAAATCATGTCCACTAAAATCCTTTTCAAAAAAATCTTTTACATATTCAATAGTTTTATCTATTATATTTTCCATATCTTATTTCTCCTCACAATTTACTATTTTTGGTTTTATTATATCAAATAAAATGGTATTTTTCTATTATAAGCATAAAAAATTATATTTTAATTTACCTATCAATTTTCTTTTTAACTATATCATATATAGCAGAAATATTCTATAATTTAATTTCCAAAAATCAACTAAAAAAGTAGTAAGAGTAGTAATCACTTACTACTCTTACCTGATGAGCTACCACCTTTACTGCTGTCAGCTTTTTGGTCGCTGTAATATGAACAGAATATCATAAGAACAGTTTTTTCATCCAACTCACAATCATCGTATATTCTAACGGTAAAATCGTTAAAAAATAGTTTTGAATAAAAGTCAGCGATAATATTGCCTTCCATATCATACATTTCTCCTTTTGTATTGATCATGTTAAATGATACTTCAGCAACTTGTTCTTCATCCGCGTTGTAGATTTCATATGATTCACCAAAGAAGTCAACTAATCCTACCATTTCAACTGTTACAGTATCCCCTACATTAATAGTGTGAGAGTCCTGTGCTATAAAGTGATAAGCATCACCTGCATAGGCAATTTTGTTGTCTTCTAAATCATACATTGTCAAAGGATCTGTTATAAATCTAAATAAGTTTCCTCTGACTTTAACAAAGTTTTCTCCTTCTTTGTCTATATCAATCTTTGTTGAAAGACTAATGGATTTAACGTCGCATTGATATTCTGTGTGTGGACCTTTTGCTTCCGAATTGCCAGATAAGATAAAAGCTACCACTGTAACAACAGCAATTGTGATTGCAACCGCTAATACAATAAATTTCCGTCCAGTTCTTTTCATCATTTTCTAATACCTCCAATTTTTAGTATTATTTTTATACATTACATTATTGTATTAAACTTAATTATACCACATATTTATGTATTTATCAAATTTTGGCTAATATAAACAAAATTATTCTCCAATATTAAAATTCAATCACATACATTAAATATTATTAAACATATTATTTTTGATACTTATTTACTTCAATTTCATAAATTTGACAGGGATATGTATCAAGTACAGTTCCTGTATAAATTACTTCAACCTGATTTCCTATACTATACTCTTTTGGGTTATCTACTTTAACACTAACAGCATCTCCTAAATTTTTTTCTTCTGTTTTTACTATTATTGTTTTATCATTTATTTCTGTTACTTCTCCTATAAATGATGGCGCTGTATCATAGGTTACAGAATCTTTCGAATAACTTACTACTGTTATTGGCTCATATTCTTTTTTATTAGATTCATAATCTATTTCTCCTGTTAAAAGTAATACAATGTCAATAAAATCTTTATTTTGAACTAAATCTATTGTATAAAATTTTAATGGTATATCATTATTGTTTATTACTTTTGTATCTGCTCCAAAAGCATCTCTTGTATTATCAGTTGTTAATATATAACCTAGACCAGCTTTATATTCTAGATCTGTAATTATTGCATCTCCCTCTATTGTATATTGGACAAATCTTATAAAGTCTGATTTTCTATCTTTATTATTTACATTTGTATTGTCAATAAAAGAATCCAACATACCTTTGTTAAATACTGCATTGTTTGACATTACTACACATCCATCTTTTATTGCTTGATTCATTGGATAATCTTGTGGTATTTCTTCTAATTGTTTCTTCTCATCTATGTTATTTTCAATAATGTTTTCAATAGACTCTAGAACAATTTTAGTAATTTTTGTTTGTTTGTTCTCTCTTTCTATTGCCATACAATCTCTTTTTACTTTATAATGTTCTTCATCATTTATTGTAATTTCGTAACTATAAATTCCGTCACATAATTCACCGTTATATGTAAATTCATTTAATATTTGTTTTATTATGATTGCATCTTCACCTGTTATTGTAATACTTGGTATATTATCATAACCATTTACTATTACATTTGCATTTGCATTATATTCGTTCTCAAAGTCTTCATATTTCATAGACCAAGTACCTATTTTCACTTCATCGTAACCATCTAACCTATTAAAATCAATTACTTTGTACCCTAATCCTAAATATTCTTTTGTTCCCCCATCATTCGCAGTAGCAGTATTTATACAAAATATTGGCTTTTCTCCATTTTTTACTCTATTATAATCTATTGCAAAAAATATTAATCCCAATATTATAATTACTCCTAATATAATTAATGCTACCTTTATTCCTTTTCTCATTTTCATCACCATATCCTTTCTATTATTTAGACACATTTTGTTTTGCTTTTTGTTGGTGTTTTATAAAAATAGTTGCAAAAATTATACTAAATAATAGAAATATTCCTGTAAAACTCAAAATTCCTATATTTAAATTTGTATTTTCATAATCAACTTTTTGTGGTTCTTGAACTTCTATTATTTCATTTTGAAAAATATCATCAGTTGAATTTGTATTACTTTCTATACTTGAACTTGCTTGATTTTCTGATTGTTCTTTATTATCACTAATATTTTCATTATCTATTTCTATATCATTATTTATATTGGTTTGTTCCATTTTTCTGTTTGACAAATTGCTTTTTATATAAATTAACATTCCTATAATAACCATTGAAATATTGCCCAATAATAATCTTAAAGTGTATAAAGAAGTGTAATATTTCCACTGTACAGTCCCCATTGGCATGTCTAATAATGATGATATTTCTTTAAATGACATATTTGATAATATTTTTAATGAAATTATCTCTCTTTCTTGTTTATTTAATTTAGCAATAATTCTATTATAATTATCTTCATCAATTATCTTATTTAGTTCTTTATCTTCTTCTGTTATATAATAGATTTCGTCTAAATTAACTTCTTGTTTTTTATTTCTTAAATAATTTAGTGTTTCATTTTTTGTCAAAGAATATAGCCAAGTTGATTCATTGGTTACTGGCAATTTATTCTTGTCCATTTGAAATATTTTCATAAATACAATTTGAACAATATCTTCACTGTTTTCACGATTTTTTAATATTGAGAAAGCAATATTATATATTAACTTATTATATTTACAATATAAATCATCTAATTTATTGTAATTTCCTTGTTTTATTTCTTGAAATATTAAATGTAGTTCTTGTTTATTTATACTTTTCATATTTCTCCTTATTAAGTCATTATATTTTATTATTTTTATACTCATATTATCATAAATGAGAATAGTTATCAATCAACTATTCTCATTAAAATCACAAATTTTTTAATAATTATTAGTGAATCAAGACTTGTCCTATAAATAATTCATACGGATTATAATTTACATATGTATATACTTTTTTTATTCCTGGCATATCTTCTATTGCATCAACTATTGTATGAATAATATTGGTATTTGTTTTTATTTCAAGAGATGCTTTCATAGGGTTATTTTCAATTTTTAAATCTTCTCCAATCCAGTCCTGTACTTTTCCTAATTCTTCTTCTTTTGAATTATATTTAATTTCTGACATTTCATCTTTTTGGGTTATTGTATTTTTTATATTGTCTAATTGCTCATCCGTTATATCATCTTGTAAATATATTATCATTGTAGATGCTACCTTATTATAATTTGTAAATACTAATATATTAAATATAATTATAAGTATTAAGAATATTAAACTAATAGAGATAACTATATTTTTTTTAGTTATTTTCTTTCTAATACCTTTAAAAGCATCAATTTCTTTTTCTTCACTCTTATTATGACTTTCTTGTTGTATATCTTTTAAAACATTACTACAATTTTCGCAACTTTTTAAATGGTTCTCAACCAATTTTTTCGATGTTTCACTTAAAATACCATCGTTATAACTAAATATCAAATCTTTAACAATATCACATTCATTTTTCATTTATCAATTTCCTCCTTTAACTTTTGCTTACCACGAAAAAATACAACTCTAGCCCAATTTGATGTCTTGTTTATAATTTCAGCTATTTCACTATATTCAAAATCACCAAATATTCTTAGATACATTACATTTCTTGTATCTTCGTCGAGCTCTTGCAATTTTTTAAATAATTGAATCTTACTTTCTTTATCACAAAAATTTTCTTCTATTGAATCTTCTATCAATATTGAATCTTGCAATATATCTAAAGGTGTTTCCTTCTTTTCTTTCTTTAATCTTTTATACCATATATATTTACTAATTTGACATAACCAAGTTGATATTTTGCATTCACCCCTAAACTTATTTATATCTCTTACTGCTACTAAAAAAGTTTCTTGGACAATTTCTTCCGCTGTATCTTCATTTCCAGTTAAGCAGAATACATATTTATAAACTATTTCACTATATTTATTATACATTTCTTCTATATTCTGCATAACATTTTCCTCCTTTCACTTATTTAGTATCTTTTCTTGTTATTTTGTTACAAAAAAATTCCTTTTTTATAAAAAGAACATCTACTAAAATGTAAATGCCCTTTTTATATTTTGTATTTTATATTAAAGTTGTAATTTGTATTACTTATTTAAATATTTTTTTAATTCTTTTTTAAATTCTTCAACAGATAATTTACTTAAATATATGTCAAATGCCAATGGAGAATTAGTTATTTCTTGTCCCATCCAACTATCTTTTATATACATATTTTCTTCTTCTATTGATGTAAAAGTAACTTCTACTCTATATAATCCTTTATATTTTCCTAAATATTTCTTTATAGAAATCCTACTATCCTCCAATAGTAAGTAACTATCTCGAATTATTTCCGAATATGCCTTTTCTTTTAAATTCAAAAATTCATTTTCCAATATATCATTTTTTTCTACAATATTATTACTGGAATCTAATATTTCTATTTGATATTGGTTATTTTTTCTTTGTATTCTTATTTTGTCATTAATGTAATATCTTTCATATCTGATAGGTTTACTTAAATTCAAATTATCTAGTGAATTAATAATAAATCTTCTTGTTAATTTTCTCATAAAACCATTCTCCAATCTACAACTTACTACTTTATATCATTATATCATAAATAAAAAAATTACTCTATATTTAAAAAAATAAGAATAGAATTTTATTTCTATTCTTATTTTTAATATTATTCAATAACTGTATATCCTGTTATATCTGTTTTCTCTGCTTTGTATCTGTTACTATCGCATATTCATATTTATAATCTGCAGTTCTGTTATTATGATTATCTATTATTTTTATTGCTAATATTGCAAATTATGTTACTGTATTTGTTTTATCATTTACCATCGTTATTCTTTTAAATTCCTTTAACACATATTTTAATAAATATATACAAAACAAATCTCCTACCAAAATTAAAATAATAGATCTAATAGTTAATTCATTTGTTATATCTTTTGCATTTCTTTCTATAAAATCATAATCGGAATCCGACAAAAAAGCATATTCTATTTTGTTTGTTATATCTTTATAATGTATTTGCACATTATAATCATCCGGAAATCCTTGTCTAATTTTAATTACATATACATATTTATTTCCATCTATTTCTTTTTCTAGAAAATCTCTAACTTCAATATTTGATATTTCATTTATTTTAGAATTTACTTTTATCTCATAATTATTAGTTAAAGAGAATGTTGTTACACCTTTGAGTATAAAACATATTGTTAATATAAGTAATGTTGTTATTGTTATAATTTGTTTTTTCTTTTTTTCTTTAAATTTGATATATTTTATTATTAATATGATGATTAGAATAATAAATATTATTAAATATGGAATAGCAATAATAAATATAATGAAAGTTACAGGAACAAACATTTTATCTATAATATTGTAGAATATTTTGTATATAGATAAATCAGTCAATATTTCTAAAAAATCTATTTTATTCATTAAACTCATTGTTGTAAAAATTATAAAATATGATATTATGGTTATAGCTATTATTCCTAATGTTTTTATTATAATATATATGACATTATCTAATTTTTTCAATCTTTTACCTCTCTTTTTAGTTTTATTGATTTCAGAATATTTTATTAGTTACTAACTTTCAATGATATAAAATGTAACCTTTTTACTCTTCTGTTAATATTGGTAATAGTTTTTTATAATAGATTATATATATAACAATACACACTACAATATATGGTAGACTGCATTTTATCATTGCCTCAAACTTATTACTTCTTTCTTTTATATATTCTGATATTTCGTATCCTCCTATAATTGTTTCTTTTGTAAATATACTAGGAAATCCATTCAATAATGAAACAATTTCACCATCATTATAACTACTCCTAAATGTTGCTATATTTGATTTGATATTAATAAATCCCTCTTCCTTTTTTATATATTCTTTTTCTTCTTTTCCACACCAAATAACATAATCATAATAAAAATATATAGTAAAAAAACTTTGAACAATTCTAACTATTGAAATTCCTAAAATTACAATTAATATTCCTAATAATAATATTGCAATTATTTTATTTTTCATATATCCTCCAAATCATTTACTTTTTTTATAATCTAAAATGTCTCCAGGTTTACAATCTAAAACCTCACATATTTTTTCTAATGTTGAAAATCTTATTGCTTTTGCCTTATTTGTTTTTAATATTGAAAGATTAGCAGGAGTTATTCCTATCCTTTCTGCTAGTTCTCCAGATGACATCTTTCTTTTAGCTAGCATTACATCTACATTAACAATAATTGCCATTCTTCTTCTTCCTTTCCCACATATTAAATTGTAAAATCATTTTCTTCTTTGTATTCAATTGCCTTTTTATAAACCTCATTTAAAATTTTAGTACCTATTCCAAATATAAAAAAAACTACTGAAAACACTAAAATTAATGTTTTTATTAAGAAATCAGTTAACAAATCAAGTGAATTGTAATTTCTCAAAAATATACTAATTCCTACTAAACAAATCAAATATAAAAATCCTATAATAATTGATAATCTTGAAACTTTATTAAGAAAGTTTGTATTCTTTTTTTCAAATAATTTGTTCTCTTTTAAATTTCTAAATATTTTAATAAATTGATAAATAATAAATAATGCAACGATTCCTGTCGCAATAAATATAAAACTAATTGCTCCTTCTAAAACTATTTTAAATAGGTAATTATCTCTCATTGAAGAACTATTAAATTCAGAAAGTAATGTAATACCAGTAACTCCTAATACAATAATATCTAATAAAGTTATTACAAAAAATAAGATATTTAATCCTTTTTCTACTTTTGATGAAAGACTTTTCTCTCCTAAAATTTTCACTTCTAATTCCTCCTTACTGCAAATTAGTATATACTTTTATTTTTTGATTGTCAATACTTTTTTATCGTTTTTCAATATAACCCTTAAAATTCTTGAGCAGATCAAAATGATGTATTATCCCCTTTATATTCAAAATAATACATCATATAATTTAACCCCATCATTCCGTCGCTTTACATTTATGATAGTCTAGTATGTAGAAAATTTCTACTGCAGATGCTGTTATTTAGTAACCTTGTGCATCCTTGCCCACACTTTTTACATCTGCATATCCTCAAACAAGTTTTGCCTCCTGAAACTCTTTGTTTATTGTGAGTTTGCGTTACGAAATCTCACTTACGCATTTTGTGCAAATAGACTGTTTACACTAATACGAATGAATTTTATTGCGTCGGCTCATAACACCTATCTCTTTATTATTTTTAAACGAGTTTATGGCATCTCTCGTTTTTCTACAATTAACATAGAAAACTCCAGTTATACTTCAATAACTGGAGTTTTCATTTATTTAAATATTAAATTTTAGTAACCTGTTCTGGGCAATTTCTTTACTTTTAATTCTTTTTCATATACTTTTGTTGTATGATCATCTTCATCCCAAACTAGATAAGTATCATTATATCCTTCAATTCTTGTTTTATTTGTAAAAGTATCCTCATTTTCTACTGTACTATTTACAGTTGTAAAAATATATGGGTCTATTACTGACTCAAATCCTACATCAACTGTTCCAAAATCAATCTTAAATTCTGTAACATATTCTCCATCTTTTAGTTTTAAATCTGAAAAATCAATATAGTTGTTTACTTGTGTGTTTAAATTATCTTTTAATAGTTTATAGTCATTTTTGTTAGTTTTATAATAAATAGCATAGTTTAAGTCTTGATTATATGTTCCAGTTATTAATTTAGTAATTCTTACATAGTCTGTTGGTAAATAATCGTACCAAGTAAACTTATCTAATTTAGTATTTCCTGTATTCTTTATGTGAAAGTCATATCTAATTTCTTCATTTGCTGTAGTCTGAATTAAACCTTCTTTTTCTATATCTACATTTGGCTCTTCAGGTTTATTTGTAATATTTACTTCAACTATCTCATCATTTTCTTTTATTTCTGTTGCAAATTCATTTTCATTTAATAAATACCATTTTCCTGATTCTACTTCTTTTATTGTATAATTTCCTTTATCTAACTTTCTTGTAATAGCAATACCATTTTCATCAGTAATAATTGTATCTACCAATTGCTTATTAGAATCATATACCTCAAATTTAACATTTGGTATTGGTGTACCTGCTTTGTCTCCTGTAATAATATTATCTGATTCACTAGTTTTTACAATTTTAATTCTTCCCTTTATTCTTTCATTAGTAATTTCTAGTTTAATTATTTCATTAGTTTTAACATCAACCTTAATAATTTCTCCATTTAAAATGTGCATATCATCAGTCTCAATTTCTTTTATTGTATATTCTCCAATTGGTATTCTTGATGTTTTCGCACACCCTTCACTATTTGTTATTATTGTCTCAACTATTTCATCTTTTGAGTTGATTACTTGAAATTTTACTCCTTCCATCTTATATTCTTTATCTTCTGCATCTACTTTTAATATTTCAATTTGACCTTTTAACTTCTCATTTTTTATTGTAATTTCTGCTAATTCATTCCACTCTATTTCTGCATTATATGTTTCATTAGACAGCTCATATATTTCATTTGTTTTTGTTTCTTTTATAGAAACCATTCCTGTTCTTATACCTTCAATATATGCAATACCATTTTCATCTGTTGTAGCTTTGTATTTGAAACCATCTGAATCTATAATCTCAAACTCAACATTTGATACTGGTATTTTTTCATTATCTAAATCAACTTTATAAATTTTTAAAGATCCTGTTTTTCTTTTATTATCAATATTCACAGTGCTTGTTTCTCCATAGATAAGTGTTGCATTATTTCTTGTAGTATCCAATATATGTTCTTCATCTGTTTCTAGTTCTGTTATAATAACTTTTCCGTGGTTTTAGATTTTCTATAAATATTGTTCCATTTTTATCTGTTATGAAATCTCCAATATTTTCTCCATTCTCGTATCTTATATTAAACTTGATATTTGGAAGTTTTTCTTCTGTTTTTTCATCTGTCTTTATTATTTTTAAATTTGCTGTATCTGAATTTATTTTCAAATTTGTTTTAGTTGATGTTTTTTCGAATGGATCTGCTGCAATTACATAATCTTGGTAATCATCTCTTTCCGCTTCTGCATAAAAAGCAGGACAAGTTTTTACTTTTGCATTCATAACATATATTGTTCCGTTTATATCGTCTTTAATATTTTGTTTTGGTATTTTAATCTTTACAATGTTTCCACCCTTTTCATAAGTTGTTCCTGATGGAAAATTACTTAAATTCAAATCATAACTTCCTATTTCTTTATTAGCATTTAATTTATATTCTTGAATCACATATTTATCATTTATATATAAATTGCCATTCTTCTGTAATTCAACTTTAGCCTCTCTATATTTTTCAGTTCCATTTTTAGCTTTCCAATATAAATTTTCTGCCTCGTCTAATATCTTTTTTCCTCTTCTCTGTAAATCTTTTAATGTAAGTCCTAGTGCTAAATCAGAGCCAAGAATACGATCTGCTACTTTATATGTACTTTTAGGAGATTCATTATTTACTAAACAATGCACAACCACTTTTGTTACGAAGTACCAGTCGTCATCACATTCTACACTCGTTTCTTTCCAGTTTACTCCCATATATCCTTCGTATAAACATCTCCATATTGCTTGATCTTTTAATACTTCCTTTATATATGAATCATATCCATCAAAATCTGTTGCTCCTGATCCTACGCCGTGGTTTACTAGGTTCAATACAGAATGCAGGTAATTTTTGCTTTGTGTCTGGGTCTTTATAATAAACCTTAATAACTAATTTAATTGCACCTGAATCCTTTATTTCTAAAAAACCGTGGCAATTCTTTTTCACCATACAAATGGCTAGTATCTCCTATCTGCAATGTTGCAAAAGCAGGAACACTAATATTTAAAATTGTTATTAAAATCATAAATATTGCTATAATCTTTTTATTAATTTTCTTTATCATTTAAAATCCTCCTTAAAAAAAGAAACCACTTTAGGTTTCTTTAAAATTTTATATTTAATTACTCTAAAACTTCTTGATGCACATAGGCTTTTGTATCATAGAGATAGTATGAAGTACCTCTACTATTATATCTATATTCATCTTCTATATAAACTTTAACTATACAACCTGTTAATGCTAGTACATTAAGTTTATAATCTCCACTATATGAAAACCAATCATTTGTTGGCTTTGATGTAACTGCTACTGCATATCCACCAAACTCATTATAATCACTTTGGTTTTTCATTAAATTGTTTAAGTATGAAACTGCATGAGCTGTTTTTTCAGCATTATATTTAGTAAAATGCTTATTCGCTAAATCCTTGTTTATTTCTTCTTGTTGTTCTTCTTTTTTGTCTTCATTATTTCCTTCGTTATCTACATTAGGATGATTATTATCATTATCTGCCTTATTATTTGTGTTATTATCATTTTTGTTGTTATTATTTGTGCCACTATCGTTTTTATTACTGTTGTTTGTTGTAAAATTTATTTTATTATCCGTGTTGTTATTAGTATTATTACTTGTTTGTTTATTATTCAAATTATTATCTTCTTTTGTTTGACTGTTTTTATTTGATTCCTTTGTATTCTCTTTAGTTATTATATTATTGTTTTCTTTTTTAGTCTCACTAACATCATTTGAAATTATATTAGTTAATAAAGAATTTGTAATATTTTCTTTTTCTTCATTTAATATAGCATTCTCTGCAGTATTACTATTTGATACTGTTATTTTAGAACTATGTCTTTTTAATAAAACTGCTACAACTATTAATACTAAAATAATCAAAACAAAAACAACTACAAGTATTTTTTTCTTTCTCATAAAACATCACCTTCTATATTTGATGTTAACATTTATTATTTGTTTTTTCAAGATGTTTTACTTTATTTCTGTTGCTTGTACACAGAGTCTTTGATTTCTTTTATCTGATATACAAGTTATCAATGTTAGTTTATTTTCTTTAGTAGGTTGTAATAAACTCCAGTCTGTCTCATAAATCACTTTTATATTATCTACTTTGTAATTTCTTGTATAAAATTTTGTTTTATAAGTTAGAATATCACCTTCTTCCAATTCATTAATCCTAGCAAAGTATGAATACTGATTTCCTCTATTATGTCCGAGCTAGTCCTATATTTCCATCATAAGTAGCTGTTTCTTCTATATGTCCTATATATTTACTTAAAATATTACTATCTGTTCCCTCTCGAACTGTTGCTTTTAGGTTGATCTTTTCAATTGTTAAAATTCCCAACACCTCATCTTGCCAAATATCTTCAACTTCGTCATATACTATATTTTTATATTCTGAATCTGTTGTGATTTGATTTAAATCTATCAATTTATTATTTTCATTCTGTATATTTATTACTGAAATTATTATTGTTAGTATTAAAATGATAATTGAAACAATTATTATTATTTTTCCTTTCCTCATAATATCCTCCTACACCATTATCTCAATTTCTTTTTCTTTTACTTTGCAAATAAATTGTTTATCGTAATATTTTATTGTAATATTTTGGTTACGCAATTTATTAAATAGCCTATTACTTAAAACGATTTTATATTTTCTTGATTTATCCATTTTTATTGGTGTTATGTTGATTTTGTTTTCTTTATTTTTTATTTTTGTTTTCTTGACTAAATTCCATTTATTATTTTTGTAATTATAAATTAATACATTTTTTCTACTTAGCCAAATTATTCCACTACATAAAATTATTCCTGTTCCTGTTGTTGCAACAGTTGGTAACATATTGCTTTGTTTATTTTCATTTTCTCCTTTATCTATTGGTATCTCTTCATATTGTAGTTTAAATGTAACAGAATCTACAACTTTCTTTTTTAATTCTCCACTATATTTAACTGTTGCTTTATAATTACTTACAATAGTTCTTACTTCTATTGCCTCATATTTCATTATTCCATTATAAGAAACAGGTACTGCTTGTCCATCAATATTTTGTGTTTCTACAACTGTCCATACTGGATTAATTAAATAATATACTATTCCATCTTTTTTTATTGTTTTAGGAATATCATTTAATTCATTACTTTTTACATTTTCATATTTTTCCTCATAATATACCTTGTACTCTTCTTTATATGTATCATTTTCTTCTATCTTTAAAGATAAATTATTTATTTTTAATGTTCCAGTATATCCATTTTCTTTAATATTTATCTCTTGTTTGAACATATTTAAAACATCATATTTATTTGTTGTCTTTACAATTAATTCTTTTTCTATTTCTTTATTCTTTGATATAGTTTTCTTATTTTCTTGTTCAGATATATCTTTCAATTTATAAGTTACTCCATTTTTATTAATTTCTTTTTCTATATTTTCTCTGTATTCTTTTACCTTATCCTCTTCAACCTGTTGTTCTTCTTCCCAAACTTCTAATTTACCTTCTGTTGCATGAATCTCTGAAAATGTTCCTAGTATTGATATTGTTGTTACAACAGCAAATATTATTATTAATATTTTTGCTTTAATCATATTCTACTCCCTTCTTTATTTTAATTTTAAAATGTTTTTATTTTTTAAGTCTTTAATAATTAATTCTGTAATATAATCTTTCATTGTTTTTTCTGGATTTAATTTTAATAAATATTGTTTCATTGCTTTATGAATATTGCCATTCATAGAGAAACATACATGTTTACTTGTTATATCAACTTCTTTATTCAAATTCTTCATCACCTCCCTTCAATAATTTGTAACATCATATTTCTTAAATTTTCATTAAATAATACAGTTATACCTATACTTGTTAATATGAAAAATAAAATGTAAGATAGTAATTTTACAATTCTTGTAACTGTTTCCAAAAAAAGAAAATATACATTACTTTTTTCATGCATATTTTCTTTTTTGATTTTTTTCTTTATATTTGTAATAGTATATTTTAGCTTTTCTTTTTGTTTATTCTTCTTAATTTTTTTCTCTTGTTCTTGTATATCGAATCTTCTAACTTGTTTCTTTTGTATTCCTTTTTCAGAAAGTGCATCTAACATTTGCTTTTCTATATTTTGTACTAAATCTGTATCAACAATATTATATATTTTTAATTGATACAATTGTTCAAGCAACAGATAATTATTATTATAACTTGCCATAACAATTATTCTTATTTTTGGATACATTATTTTTAATTGACTAATAATTTTAGGAAAATTATTTAAATCTATAATGCACTCTAAATCAATTATAAAATATCTTAATACATTAAAATTTACATTCGTTCTTTTTATGTATTCTTCTATATTAATATCATTATGAGTCTCATATAAAACTAATATATTTTTTTCTACACATATCTTTTGTATTATATTTTTTGTTTCATTTTTAGCAATATAATTAAGCACATTTACCACCTCCTTAATCAAACCATTGTTCTTCAAATGGTACATTATAAATTATATTGCCAGATTTTAGATATTCTATGTTATTATTTTTCACTTCACTTTTTCCAAATTTCCAAAAAGTATTATTAAAAATAACAATAATAACTATAACTATTAATATCAACACATAATGTACTAATTCTTTTTTATGTTCAAAATCTTTATTCATCAATTACTCCATTTCTTCAAATAAATATGGTGCAGGATCTATCTGCACTTTATTTGCTAATCTTATTTCAAAATGTAAATGATCACCTGTTGAATTTCCTGTTGTTCCTTGTATTCCTATAATTTGACCTTCAATTACTTCTTGATTTTCTTTTACTTTTAAGGAATTATCTTGCATGTGAGCATAAAATGTATAAAATATATTCCCATTTTCATCTTTGTGCTTTATTTCTACACAATTTCCGTATCCATTCTGCCATCCTGCCCATGTGACTGTCCCAACTTTTACACAAATAATATTACTATTCTTTTCTCCTACCAAATCAATTCCCTTATGATTAGATGATACTATTCCACCACCTTCTCTATTTCCAAATGCACTTGTTACAACTTGAAAATTTGCAACTGGTATTGGAAATTTTCCTTTATATTGTATATTTTCTTCAATTTCAATATCATTTGTATATTTGTTATTTTCTTTAGATGTACTATTGCCAAACTCTAAAAATGCACAACCTATTATAATTATAAAAAGAGTAACTCCTATTGATAAATATAATATTTTATGCATATATTGGCTCACTCCTGAACTTCTCATCTATCTTTTTTAACTCTTCTTGGTCTATATACATATTAATGAATATTTTTCTAATACCTGCTACGAACAGAGCCTCTCCTATTTTAGCATTATAGATTAATTGTGTTTCTTTATCCGTCAGCTTAAATGTTTCTTGTACATCTCTTAAGTCTTGACCATCTAATTTAAAGAATAATTTATATGTACTATTAGTAAATAAGCTTTGTCCATATAATTTAATTTTTTCATTTAGAAAATCCTGAATTGATTGAGTTATAACAATAATATTTGAATTATATTTTCTTGCTCTTTTACTAATATTTTTTAAATATTCAAGAGTTTGTGGAATATTAGGGTCTATTAACATGTGGCATTCATCTGCTATAAGAATTGTTCTTTCATTTACATCTCTGCTCAAGAAATCCCAACAGTATGACATTATATTGTAATATTGTGCTCTTTTGTATTGTTCTTGGAACTTATGCATACTGCTTGTATTAAATACTGTCATGTCAGTATTAATATCAATATTAGTATAACCATTCCATATATCTGATGATTGACCAACACAAATTGGTCTTATTAGTGACAAAATCTTTTCGTATATTACATTATATTTTTGCTTGTTTTTTTCTTCTATAAAAAAATACAAATCTTCCAATTTGGGAAAATCTGTATTTTTTAATTTAGCAATATTAGTATTTTTACTTATATTAAACTTTTGATATAGTTCTTCTAGTAATAACTCTAGTGCAGAAAACTCCATATCTTGTAAACTAGGATATAAAATTGAAAAAAATGTTCTTAAAAATTGAAAATGTAATGCTAATGAATTTGAATCTTCTTCTCTATCTATTCTTACCTGTAGTGGATTTAATATACCTCCTTTTTCTCCTCCATTACAATTTATAATCTTTCCTCCTAAATTTTTACAAAGGTAAGAATATTCATTTTCTGGATCTATAATTAATATTTTGCTACTAGGTATTTCATTATATGCAATATGCTTTACAGCAACACTTTTTCCTGAGCCTGAACTACCAATAATAACCATATTACTATTAGTTCTATCAGAATCTTTTTGCCACATATTAAAAATTACAATACCTCCTTTTTCATTGATACCTAGATAATATCCTTTTTCATCAATAAATGTATTTTTGTTAAACAAAAAACCTCCTGTAAATGTTGATGTCAAAATATTTCTTTTAAAATAATTATTTATTTCTCCTTGTATTGTGAAAAATGGTGCAATTGATTTATAGCCTTCTTGTAATAAAAAATTAGTCAATGGTCTTATTTTCAATTTTTGTTTTATTACTTCTTTTTCAATCTCCTTACACTTTTTATTTAAGTTATTTTCATTTTCATCTGTTACTAAAATATAGATGCTTAAATATGAAACAACTTCATTATTTTGTAGTATTCTACTAATAATTTCACTAGCCTCTTTTATTTCTTTCTCTTTTAATTGTTTACTAGATTCATTCTTTGCTAACTTTGCAAGTGCTGTTGCATCTCTAATTCTTCTATCTAATCCTTCTAATAATTCTGAATTATCAGTTGGCTCTATATTTATCGAGAAAACTGCTCCGATTTCATTTACTATCTTTCCGAGCCATCCTAGCTCAACATTAGTTGGATAATGTATTATTGTATAAATCTTTGCAAATTTATCTCCTAAATATATCTTATTTCTATCAAATTTAAAACCTCCGACATGGAATTAAAAGTTTTATTAAATCATAATTATATTGCGTCTTTTTCAGTTTTATTACCTCTCTTTTTAAGAACTGCCTCTTCAATTCTTTTCTTTGCTATTTCATAATAATTTTTATCAATTTCAAATCCTATATATCTTCTATTTTTATTTATTGCTCCTACAAGTGTTGTTCCACTACCAGCGAAACAATCTAATATTAAATCTCCCTCCTTACTAGAGTTTTCTATATGATACTCTATTAATTCCAACGGTTTTATTGTTGGATGTTTATATTTTTGTTTATCAACTTTATTAGTTAATGAGATATAATACTTTCTTTTAGTGTGATAATTCCCATATAATTTAACTCCTTTTTCTCTAAAGAATAATATGTATTCTGTATCAGGCAAATAATTGTTATTTATTAGTGGAGATGGATTTTGTTTATGCCAAGTTAATATTTCATGATTACAGTTTTTATTACTAAAGTAATTTAGTAAATCTTTTACTTGCCTTTTTGAACAATAAATATAAATATTAATTTTCTTCATTTTTTGAATTAGTAAATCCAATACTTTTAAATCAAACCCATCTTTTAAATTTAACAAATCATTTGCATATCTATTCATATTTGAAAAATTTTTTACATTATTTATATTAAGTAGGTATGGTGGGTCTATAATTACTAGGTCTATACTATTATCATCAATTAGTTTTAATCCTTCCATACAATCTATATTGTATATTTCATTTGTTTTTAACATTTAACTCCTTTCTTTTAATTTTTGTGATGTGATTCTCGTAATCATTTCCTTCATCCTTATATGCCTGTAAATTAAAAAATTTTATTAAATAAATAATATCGTCTTTACTTAATATTTCACTTTTTAATTCACAATTTCTTAATCTATTCATCCAATTATTAGCTCTCTTTTGTAACTCTATTTTTGATTTTTCTGTTTCTTTTTCCCAAATGACTAAATAAAATTCATTTTCTATGATTTCTTTATTAGTAACCAAATTTAATAAGAATTGTATTCTGTTATTAATTATTTGTATAAATTTATCATTGTTTATCATTTGTTTTAATGTTTCCTGTTCTTTTATATTATCTGAAATATCTAATATTTTGGGCATAATTAATATTTTATATGGATATTGCTCATTCGAAAATTCTACACTCATATAATTCATTTTATTTTCAAGTTCTTGTTCAGATAACAGCTCGAAATTTTGTGGTTTTATATTTAAAAACATTAATATATAACCATCTATTGTAATTGCATAGCCTTCTTCTGTTATATCTGCTATATTTAAAAATTCATTTAAAGATATATCCTTTTTGTTACTTAACAACTTTTTTATTATAAAAATCACCTCCGACATACTTATATTTTCTTTGCATTGTCTGAAATTTTAATATATTCCTTATAGAATCTGACATTGAAAAATTATTTCTGCTTTTTGTAAAAAAAATAACACTCATTACTATTGTTCCTATAACTATAAGTGTCGATATTAATGCTTGTTTAAATATTAAATAAATAATATAAGCTATAACACTGGCAATTACACCACATATTATTGTTCTTATTAATTCTTGTGTACCAAAACCTTCAAAAAACTCCGTTTTTAATCTTATTTGACTTGGTATTTTTAATAATCTTTTACTTTCCATTGTTATCATTTCCTCCTGTTTCTATATTATTATTTTGATTTGATTTTGCATTAATGTATTCTGGATAAGTATATGTAGTGGGAAATATAAATCCATCTGCATCTCTGTAATATTGTATATCTGCATAATATCCTTTCCAAAAATCTTGGCACTCATTAAATAACCTTAAATACGAAACATTATCTACTACTTTACCTTCTGAATATAATCCAAACGCATAATGTAGTGGCTCATCATCAGTAAGTGCTGCCAATTTTTTTCCTGTATCAGTTACGACATACCTTTTTCCTCCTAAATTAACTACTTCTCTATCTTGACAATCTTTATCTTCTACTTTTTCTATTGTCATATCAGATGCCCCTTCATCTACTATCTCAACCGTACTTCCAAAATACATTTTAGGTATATCAACTAGACTAAATGAAATTGTTATTAATATTGTTGCAATTAGTAAATGTTTAGTTAATTTTATATATTTACTTTTTTCATCTGGCTCTATACTCATTTTTATTAATAATATAATAAATGTAACCCCTGCAATTCCAATTCCTATATTTCTTAATGTTATTATTATTTCTTTTAGTGTGTCCATTTCTACCTCCTTCTCCAATGTGGCATTAATGCTCTTATTGATCTTGCAGTATTACCCATACTGTTTATTAGACTTCCATTTGGTCTTATCATAAATTTTCCTAGCATCATTGGTGTATTTACAGATACAATTGCTATTGCAATTCCATAAATTAAATGACCATTAACAAGTGCTAATATTGATAAATTTAATAAGCCTAGTTGAACAACAAGAGTAAAAGCAGTTAGTAGAAAATCTCTTACATACTCTGTAAAAACGCCATTATCAGAATTTAAAAGTCCAATTGATGCAAAAGGTATTCCCAATCTCATTACAAGAATTTCTATTCCTTTCATAATAAATTGACAAATTAATATAAGCCATACAATCAATAATACTAAACAAGCAACTGCAGTAAATATTCCTCCCCCCATATTGCCTGTTAAAATTTCTGCTAAATTAGTTCCTTGAACAGTCATATTGGATAATATTCCATTTAAAAATTCTTGTACTATTCCTACAAATATGTTATAAATCTCTTTAAAACATATCATAATAATTACTGCTTTAATCATTCCTATCATTAATTGAATAGGATTTTCTTCTGCGTCTCCTTCTCTCAGCATAAAATAAATTTTTATAGCTTTACTAATAAAAACAATAATTAGAATATATATTGCGAAACTAAAAATAGTCTCATAAATTTTATTAAAATTTATAAAACTACCATCTGCTAATTTTAAATTGCTAAGCTCTCTTTCTATATGGAAAACTAAATTTACCATGCTTTTAAAAAGAGAGTTTAATGTTGCTTCAGAGCCTCCAATAAAACTTTCTATGAGTTCTACAAGCATATCTGCCATATAATGAATCACCTTCTTTTTATATAAATTCTCTTTATATTTACTTATAGAATCCTAATATTGTATCTATTAATGCTAATCCACATGTTATAAGTACCATAGCAATTAATGTTGTCTTTATATTTTGCATATTTCTTCGTCTTTCTCCTTCATCATTTGTCTTTAAACAATAAACATAATAAATGAAGTAACCTCCACAAATCGTTATACCTATTCCTACCAACCAACTTATTACTGCATCTACTAATTTTTCAGTTCCAATTACTAATTTTGTACTTTCCAAACTAGATGCATTGACAACCTGTTGCATTGTATTTAACAAAATAATTACTAATATAATTTTAAATATAACCTTAATAATCTTTCTTACATTTTCCTTTTTTAGTTTCAACTTTTTATCTTCCTTTCCAAATTATTTTTTATCATATTTACTATTTCCTCATTTTCTTCAATACTATAATCGTCAAATTCTAAATTATAATACTTTTTCCATATCTCCCAAATCTTTATTTTTTCTAGTTTACTTTCCTTTCTATCTTTTTCTCTTTCAATTCTTAATCTTGTATTTTCTGCTTTTGTTCCCATACAATTAATTTGGTTAAAGTACATTTTTGAAATATCTGGTACATTTAAAATAGCAGGTGGTTTTCCTGCTATCATTAATAAAATATATGGACTTTCTATCCTTTGTACTTCATCCGCTGTTAATAGTTTTCTTGAAACAAGACTCATGCTACTACTACTTCTATCATTTTTTATATTTGAGTTACTGCTTTCTCCATAACTTTGAGCTGTATATGTTCCTAATTTATCTGATATTTTTGTTGCTGTATCTATATTAGCACTTTTCAAATACATCCAAGCACAATTATCTAAAATATTTTGTGCTCCTTCTTTTCCATATCGTTCTTCTAATTGAGCAAAACTTTGTAAGCATATTATAAATCTAATATTTCTACTTCTCGAAACTGTTAGCATAGACTGGAATGAATCAATTTTAGTAAAGTTTGCAAATTCATCTAATATAAAATTCATTCTTATACCTAGTTCTCCCCCTTCAGATCTACTCGTTTCAACAAGTGATGTGTAAATTTGTTGTACTAATAAACTTCCTAATTTATGATATGTATCTCTGTCATCTGGTAGTAACATATATATTGCTGTCTTTTTCTTTGCAAAATTTCTTAAATCAAAATCCGATTTTTGAGTATTATTTGCCACATAATCATTGATAAACATTTGCAAAGTTGAAAGTGCTGCTGCAACAAAACTACCTCGTGTCTTTGAAGGTGCTGTTCCTGCTACTGCAAAAAACTTCTTAATTGGATCATCCGCATCTTTATTTTTCATATATTTATCAATTAACATTTCTCCATCTTCTGCTGTTTTAAACATTTCTGCAACAAAGTAATATGCATTAGCAAGTGTTTGATATTCTCTTTTTCCTTTGTTTTCAAGTACAACTGCCATTATTGCTGTCTTAATTACTGACATTTCTCCGTTTACCCATATAGGCTCTGTTTTATCATTTTTAGTAACTAATACATTTACAATATCATTAACTAAACTTTCTGCCAAAGCTATATTTCCATCTTCAACTGCATTTATGACAATATCTAAATAATTGTATTTATTGCTTTTTAAAAACTGTATATAATCAATAGCTATTACATCATATCCTAATTCTTTTAATTTAGTAGCTGTATATAAATATAGTTCACCTTTAACATCGCTTATGAACATATTTTCTCCGACCTAAACCTAGCATAGTTATCGTTGGTATTATAATACTTCTACTTTTCCCTGATCCTGAACTTCCTACTATGGTTAAATGAACATTATCATCAATATAGTAATATTTTTCTATATTATCTTTTCTTTCAAAATTAGTTATAACACCACCTGAAGAAAAAGAAACCTCATTATATTTTTTATTTCTATCTAAAATATTACATTTAAAAATTTTACTATAATCTTTTTTATCTAACCACCACGAAGTGCCATATTGTCCATCTCCTACTGGAATTGGAACTTCTATTTTATTTGTTAATTTTATTGTATTACTATGATATATGTTTTTCTTTTTACTTGAAAAAAGCAATAGCAATAATATTACTAATATTTCTAAAATGAAAAAAATAATAAATACTTTCTTTTCATTAATTAAAGTGTTTATTATTGTCATAATATTTATATTAAATAAGCCATCAAAGTTTTTGCTTAATATAAAATGTAAATTAACCGAAAGATATGCATTAATAAAAATGCTAATTATAATTGCTAAAAATATTAATATTCTTCTACTTATATTCTTTCTCCTTTATTGGAATTCTACCATTCCTCCTTTTTTGTAAATTAAAAGAACATCTACTAAAATGTAAATGTTCTTGTTATATAAATATTTAATCTTATGCAATATATTGTATTGAAGTATGTTTTACTTTACCATTTTCATCAAAATGTACCCAAAGTTTACACCCATAAGAACTGTCAAAGAAAATAGCAGTATTAAAAAGAAATAATCCTTTGTCGAAACTTCCAGCATTGTATCTATAGTGTATACTTTCTTCATTAATTTGCTCTTCTGGTTCTCCTAATAATTCAATAACTTGTTCCTTTGACATTCCTATAAGAATTTGATTATCATTAATTTCATTCATTTCTGCACATAAAGTATCAAGTCTCTCATCTCTAACATTAAATACTAATATACATACACACAATAAAATACTTATGCTTATTAAGATTTTGAGCACTTTGCTTTTTATTAATTTTGTATGAGTTATACTTATAAATATAACAGCTAATATTCCACATATAATATAAGGTATTAACGATATTACAAACATTATTAATAAAAATAATACTACTCCCATAATATTCTTCTCCATAACTTACTATTTTTACAGCACATATTATATAATAAAAAGCTGATAATTTCAATTAACTATAAGTCCCACTAATTGTAAGTTGTCTTTATTCATTATAAAATAAGATTTATTGTTTGTGTGGTATCTATTAAAAATTCATTTCCAATGATATTAATATCTTCATATGAATCTATTCTAGGTACATAACTAATATAATTATAAATGTTATATCCTAAAAATATAATGACTCCAAGTAATATTAAAACAATTAATAGTATTAAATATTTTCTTTTCATAATTTTACTCTCCATATTTTGCTCTATATTCTTCTTCAAATCCAAACAAACCTTGTCCTATATTTATTGGAAAATATTTGTTATTCATCAAGAAACCATGTATCTCATCATTTTGGTCTTTAAATCTTATAGAATATCCTCCAAAATTAGAACTCCATTCTATGTCCACATACTCTAAATACATTTTTGAAAAGTTTTTCTTTAAATAATTTGTTGCAGATACTCGTGCTATTTGTTTTGGAATTATTCCACTAATCCATAAGGCTAAAATAACAATTAAAATTGCTAATATTGTTATTATAATTATTCTTTTTTTATTCATACTCTTGTCTCCAACTTACTATATTTTGCTACAATTATATACTAAAAGACAGATAATTTTAACTTAATTATCTGTCTCAACTAATAAGAGATTTATTTTACTATTTCTTCAATTGTTTTAAAATCATCTAATGATGTTTCATAAATGCCATTATATGGTTGTTCTATATAATATTTATTATCTTTTTTATAAATATAAGCTAACTTATAATCTCCCTTATCATTTTTGAATGTAACAGAAAATAATATATCTGGATTTATTGGATTATCATTTACACTTTCTATTTGAGTTGTTTTATTGTTAAAAACATTATATATTGTTTCAATTGTTTCTTTGTCTGTAATTCCTTTTACTTTTCTAAATTCAGATAATGTATCGATAGTTACACTAGATATTTCATCAATATTTAAAATGTCCAAATTGTATGTTTTAGCTAAATTTTCTTCATCTCTTAATAATTGAACTTTTACAACTTCATCTAAAGGTGTTGGACTAATAGAATTAATTATTTCATCAGTAAATGTGATTGATATATTGTCTCCTTCTTTTAAATCTGAAACACTAATTTTTTTCCCTTTCCAAGTCATATTTATACTGTCATCTACTTTAAATGTAAAGTCTCCTCTATAATTTATGTCATTAACTTCTAGTCCCTTGACATTAATATGAAAACTACCATCATCATACTGTTTTATGCTTTCTATACTTGCATAAAATGTTTCTCCATATATTTCACTAACTGCCAAATTATTCTTTGGTGAATTCTTCTGTCCAATAAGTAGACCACTTATAAAACTTACTACAATGATTACTATTAATCCTATTACAATAAATATTCTTTGTTTATTACTCATATAAAGACCTCCTTATATTTTATAACTATCAATCTATTATTTTATAGCATTATATCATAAACAAAACAACTAATCTATATTTTCAAATATATTAATTTAGAAATTGTAATTTGTGTGTTTGATTATACCATAACATAAAAGCAAGTAATTATCAAATCACTTGCTTTTATAAAATTTATTATTCATTTATTTTTGAAATAATTTTTTTATTTCATCTTTCTTTGGAACTCTCCCTTGTACTACCACTTTATCATCAATTATAAGTGCTGGTGTTCTCATTATTCCTAATGCCATAATTTGTTGCATATCTCCTATAATTTCTATATTTGCTTTTATTCCTAATTCTTTTACAGTTTCTTCTACAATAGATTGTAATTTTTTTCCTCCACAACAAGCTCTTTCTAAAACTTTAATATCCATATAAATTCTTCCTTTCTATTTTTTAAACTAATACAAATGAAAATATATTAAATACATAGCCAATAAAAATAATTCCAATTGCTATAATTCCTACAAAAATTGCAAGTAATTTAGGTTTCATTACATTTCTTAGCATTACAATAGATGGTACTGATAAAGCAGTTACACCCATCATAAATGTTAATACTGTTCCTATTCCTGTTCCTTTAAGTACCAAAGCCTCTGCTATTGGTAATGTTCCAAATATATCTGCATACATTGGTATTCCAACGACTGCTGCTAATACTGGTGCAAATATATTTCCTTCTCCTAAAATTGTTTCTATAATTGTTTGAGGAATCCAATTATGAATAAATGTACCTATTCCAACTCCTAATAAAACATATTTCCATACATTAATGAAAATATCTTTTACTTGTTCTTTAGCATATTGTAACCTTTCTTTCTTTGTTGGTTCTAAATCTTTATTTTCTCCAACCTGTGTATCAAAAACATATTTTTCAATATATTTTTCTAATTTTAATTTTCCAATTATTATTCCTCCTACAACGGCTAATAACACACCTACAACAACATAAACTATTGCTACTTTCCAACCAAACATAGATGCTAAAAGTACAGTAGATGCTAAATCAACAAATGGCGAAGAAATAAGAAAACTAAATGTAACTTCCATAGGTAATTTTGCTTTCACAAAACTAATGAAAATTGGAATACTCGAACAACTACAAAATGGCGTTATTGTTCCAAGTAAAGCTCCAAGTATTGCACCTTTTACACCTTTTAGCTTACTTAATATTTGTTTTGTTTTTTCTGGTGTAAATTTACTTTCTATATATGAAAATATAAAAATAAGAACACACAATAGAATCATAATTTTTATAAAATCATACATAAAAAATTGTATGCTACCACCAATTTTTCCAAGTGTACTTTCATTATTTATTGGCAATCTAAAAACATTGTTTACAATCCAAGTAATCAAGTTTGATAGCCAACTCATTTCTAAAAATACACTATTCAGCCAACTAAATACATTTTGAATATACTGCATTAAAAAACTCCTTTCTTATAAATACTATATAGACAACCATCAATATACTGTTTTAAAATATAACACCTATTATAAGGTGCTTTTTCTATTTTTTACAAATGCAATCTTTTTTATCATTTGAAATAAAGTGTAAAAATTCAATTATTTCATTCATCTTTTTATCATTTAATTTATAGTAATTCCAGTTTCCCTCTTTCCTTGAT
Source organism: uncultured Clostridium sp. (assembly GCA_946578345.1). GTDB lineage: Bacteria > Bacillota > Clostridia > TANB77 > CAG-508 > CALXVA01. The sequence continues at coordinate 333 of CAMOBD010000008.1, read as the reverse complement.
GTTACAATTCCACTATCTGCTAATACCTTTAAATGGTGTGATAATGTTGGCTGAGTTATATTAAATTTTTCTAATATTTTACACACACACATTTCGCCACAAGAAAGCATATCTATTATTTGTAATCTGTTAGAATCTGATAATACTTTAAATATTTCAGCTTTTTCGACACATCTTTTCTTATCCATTTTTACACTTCCTTTCAATTTATAAATTTATCTATATAGATAATCGTCTATATAGTATTATATGCAAAAAGTTTAAAAAATGCAACTCTTTTTTCAATTTTTTATAATTAAATTTTTATTGTATCATCTCTATAAATTACTATTT
>CAMOBD010000007.1 GCA_946578345.1 uncultured Clostridium sp. | reverse complement strand
TACCACCATTTGGCATAATAGCTCTTTTTAAAGGAGCATCTGTTTGAAGACCAACTATTTCTTCTAGGTCTTTGTTAATGTATCCTGCTTCATATGCATTTACTGAAGAAGGTGTTTTGCAGTCAGCATCTAAAACCCCACCATTTTCTCTTTCTTTTTTGTAAAGTTCTAGAACTTCATCCCATAATTTTTTTGTTTTTTCTGTAGCACCTGCTAAGAATTTGCTATCTCCTTCATAAGGAGTATAGTTTGCTTGAATAAAGCCTCTTACGTCAATTTCCTTTGTCCATTCTCCGGCTTTATTGAAGCCCTCCCATTGTTTACAATCCATAAAAAACCTCCATTCTGACAATAAAAATTGTCTATATAAATTTTATTTTAAACTAATTTGTTCAGCATACATTATCATATCATATTTTGTAGAAAATATCAATATATGTGTCGAAAAATTTACATTATAAAAAAACTATCTATAACATAAGTATATTATAGATAGTTTTTTAAAAATTATACAAATGAAAAATTAATCTTCACTGATTACTTTTGCAATTTTGTAAATCAATTTTTGCTTTTCAGAAGATACATTCTTTAAAAGTTCATCAAATTCACTTGTTAAATATGTTTCAGAATTATTTGATGAGCCATTTAATATAGAGCCTTCTGTAATTCCTAAAATATCGCAAACTTGACTTAATCTTTTTAAGCTAATATGAGAACTTCCTCTTTCAATTCTACTTAAAAAAGCAATTGAAACATCCATTTTCTCAGCTAGCTTTTCTTGAGTAAGACCTCTTTCTGTTCTTGCCTTTTTCAATCTTTCTCCAATAATATTGTAATCTAATGCCATCTATTTCACCTCTTCCTAAATCTGCAATGAATATAGCATGTATACGAAATAAATTACAGAAACTAAATAGTTAAAATATACATGCTTATTCGTTTAATATTAGTATGTGAAAATTTGAAAAAATTATGTATTAAATAGACAAAAAAGAATATTGATGTTATAATTATTGAAAAATAGGGACTTGTAAAGATTGTAAAAAAATGATAAAAGTAAAATTTTGGAAGAAAGATGAGGCAAATAAATGAAAGTAAAAACACAAGAAAAAATTACTTCAGAAGTAATTGCAAAAAATATAATTTATTTTGATGAATTGGATTCAACACAAAAATATGCAAAAAAATTAGCAGAAGAAGGAATAGAAAACGGCACAATGGTTTTAACTAATAATCAAATAGATGGAATAGGAACACATGAAAGAAAATGGCATTCAGAAGAGGGAAAGAACATTTCTTTTACATTAATTATATATCCAAAATGTGCTATTTCAGAATTAGATACTCTTACAGTGGATATTGCAAAATGTATAGTTGACACGGTTTATGAAATATATGGAGCTAAATTGGATATAAAAAAGCCAAATGACTTAATGTGCAATGGAAAGAAAATAGGGGGGATTTTAACTCAAATTACAACTTTGCGGAAATAGCATAAAGTATTTACTAATTGGTATTGGATTTAATGTAAATGAGGAAAGTTTTCCAGAGGATTTAAAGAATATTGCTACATCATTAAAAATTGAATTTAAAAAAGAATTTTCAAGGGAAGATATAATTGCAGTTTTTTGCAATAAGTTTGATGAGTATTGTATGGAGAAAAAATTTTTTGGAAATTTATTTGACAAAAGTTAATTTATATGTTATTATTTAAATACAAAATAAATGTGTCTGTGACCGATGGACATTTTGTAGACAGTATGTGTATCTGGAAGTGCACATACTTATTTTTTTGCTCAAAAATAGAGCAAATCTGGAAGAATTTGCTCTATCAACGTATTAATAATTCTCCGCATTTACTTCAAAGAAACTTTGTGCATGTTTGCAAACTGGGCAAATAGTAGGAGCTTCTAATCCAACATGGATATGTCCACAATTTCTACATTTCCAAACAACTATGCTTCCTTTTTTGAAAACTTCTCCATTTTCAACGTTTTCTAATAATTTTTTATATCTTTCTTCATGATGTTTTTCAACTTCTGCAATTCCTCTAAATGTAGCAGCTATTTCCATGAATCCTTCTTCTTCAGCTTCTTTAGCAAATTTTGGATACATGTCTGACCATTCATAGTTTTCTCCGGCAGCTGCATCTACTAAGTTAGATTTTGTATCTCCAATTCCTTCTAAGTATTTGAAATGTAATTTAGCATGTTCTTTTTCATTTTCAGCTGTTTCTAAAAATATAGCAGCGATTTGCTCATATCCTTCTTTTTTTGCAACGCTTGCGAAATATGTATATTTATTTCTTGCCTCTGACTCTCCAGAGAAAGCAGCTCTTAAATTTGCTTCTGTTTTTGAACCTTTTAATTCCATAATAATACCTCCTAAATTTCTATTTTTCTGTCAATTATAATATACTATCAGATAAAAAAAGTCAAGTAAATTTCAAATTTAATAGTTACCACAGTGTATATAAGGTTACTGTTCAGTATAATGTGATTTGGAGAATTAATCAAGCTTACTTTTATGATTTATAGTTCCACGTGGTAGATATATATTTTGTTCGAATGCTTGGAGAACACAATATATATCTACCAGCAAGATGGAACGGTTTTTACATATCTATTTCTAAACTGAACAGTAACTATACGCATGTAGTCTCATATAATAATATTATAAAATAATAGGAGGATTGTATGGGACTTACAAATACATCAACAGGGAAAAGTGTACTTAATGAAGATATTGAGAGCATGAGAAAAGAATGTGATTATACAATTGCAATAGCTGGAAATCCTAATGTTGGAAAGTCTACTATATTCAATAATCTTACAGGTATGCATCAACATACAGGGAATTGGCCTCGGCAAAACAGTTTCAAATGCAGCAGGAATGTGTACATATAATGGAAAAAAGTTTTTGTTAGTAGATATTCCAGGGACATATTCTATAATGTCTAACTCTGAAGAAGAAGAGATCGCAAGGAATTATATTTGTTTTGGAAATTCAGATGTGGTAGTGGTAATTCTAGATGCTACATCTTTAGAAAGAAATTTGAATTTAGTGTATCAAATAATGGAGATAACAGACAAAGTTGTAGTTTGTGTAAATTTATTAGATGAGGCTAAGAAAAAAGGTATAAATATAGATTTAAAAGAAATGGAAAGATTACTGGGTGTACCAGTTGTTGGAACAATAGCCAGAAAGAAAAAGACTTTGAATAGATTAATGGACAAAGTAGATAAAGTAGCAAGTGGAGAACTAAAACCACAACCTAAAACGATAAGATATCTACCATATGTTGAGGATTGTGTGGAAAGCATACAAGAAAAAGTAGAAAATATGCTTTTAGAAAAGGACAAAAGACTTGGTAGGTGGATTTGCCTAAAAAGCATAGACGGGGATAGTAAAATTATTAAAAGTATAGAAGATAACTTACATATAAAAATAGATGGTAGGAATAATCAAAGGCTAGACAGAGAAAAAAGTGCAAATCTATGTATAGAAAAAAATAACGAAGAAAATTCTGCAGAAGATACTATAATGGCAGAAGAATGCAAATTACGAAATGATACAAATAATAGTAAATCAGTAAAACAAACAGTAAAAGACATTTTAGAAAATAATGGAGTAAAACAAGAAAATGTAAAAAATGACCTTATTTCAAGTATTGTGTTTCAAGCAGAAAATGTATGTAAAGATGTTGTGAGCTTTGAAGACACAAGACGAAATAGAAGAGATAGAAAAATAGACAAAGTACTTACATCTAAAGTTTGGGGAATTCCAATAATGATATTATTCTTAGGAGTAATTTTCTGGATTACCATAACAGGGGCAAACTATCCATCAGAATGGTTATCACAGTTTTTTGGATGGCTTCAAGGAAAAATTGAATATGTATTTGAAATATTATCTGCTCCAGAATGGCTTAAGAGCATGCTGATTGATGGAGTGTATAAAACTTTAACGTGGATTATAGCGGTTATGCTACCACCAATGGCAATATTTTTTCCATTATTTACATTACTAGAAGATTTAGGATTTTTGCCACGTATTGCATTTAATCTGGATAAATTTTTTAGAAAGGCAGGAAGTTCACGGCAAACAAGCTCTTACTATGTGCATGGGATTTGGGTGTAATGCAGCAGGGGTAACAGGTTGCAGAATTATTGACTCTCCAAGAGAAAAACTAATTGCAATACTTACAAATGCATTTATACCTTGTAATGGTAGATTTCCATTTTTAATAACAGTTGCAAGCATTTTTATGGCAGGAGCAGTTGTAAGTGGAAATAGTGTGCAAAATGCAGGAGAGGTTGGCACAGGAGTTGCAGAAAATTTAGTTGTTAATAGTTCTGGGAACATTGGTTCTTCCATAATTGCAACTATTACAGTACTTTTGGTAGTTTTACTAGGAATATTTATGACATTGCTTGTTTCTAAAATCTTATCAAAAACAATATTAAAAGGAACAAGTTCATCTTTCGTATTGGAACTCCCACCATATAGGAAGCCACAAATTGGGCAAGTGCTAATAAGGTCAATATTTGATAGAACTTTATTTGTGCTAGGAAGAGCTGTCGCTGTTGCTGCACCCGCTGGTCTTGTAATATGGTTGTTTGCAAATATAAACATAGGAGATATAAGTATTCTAACATATATAGCAAATTTCTTTGACCCATTTGCACGATTGATGGGGTTAGATGGATATATATTAACAGCATTTATACTAGGCATTCCAGCAAATGAAATAGTGCTACCTATTATACTCATGTGCTATATGGGAAGCGGAACATTAGTAGATTTAGAAAGCACATCTGCAATAGGGCAAATTCTAATTCAGAATGGCTGGACACTTATTACAGCAATAAATGTAATGATATTTACACTTTTGCATTTTCCATGTACAACAACCTTGATGACAATAAAAAAAGAAACTGGAAGCTGGAAGTGGTCAGTGCTTGCATTTCTGCTTCCAACAGTATGTGGAGTAGTAATATGTATGATAACAAATGGAGTGTGGAATATATTTGTATAAAAGGAAGGGCTTTTGCAAGCTCTTCCTTTACAGCTACCATTTCTTTTTGCAATTTATTAATTCTGAAATATATCCAATTAAACAGAAAGGTGCTAATATAAATGCATATAATAAGATATAAACAATGAATGCTAATATACTTCTTTTTTCTAATTTGCAATCGATTTCTTTTAGCATGTTTTTTCGCTTGATTTCTATTACTAAGCAGAGTAATAGGCCAAAAGGAATTACAAGTAGAGATATCCAGCTAATTAATAGAGGATTTCCCATAGCTAATAATATTAAGCCTAATGGTACAAACACAAGAAGTGCTAAGTCGATAAAAGGGAAGAATATATTTAAGCACATCAAAAATCTAGATTTCGCACATAATTTTTTTGAGCTAAATACTTTCACATTTTTAAATGCTTCAATCATTCCTCTAGCCCATCTTTTTCTTTGTTTACCTAATTCTTTTAGCTTTTCTGGAACTTCAGTAAATGCAATTGCATTTTTTGCAAAGTTTGTTTCATAGCCTTTGCTTAATAGTTGCCAAGTTAAAACAATATCTTCCCCTATGCAATTTTTCCATCCACCAATTTCTTTTAAGATTTTTGTTTTATAAGCACTAAAAGCACCCTGGGCAACTAATGTCGAATTATAATTGCCTTGGACAAGTTTTACTCCAAATATTCCTAAAGTATAATCCCATTCCTGCAATTTCGTAATAAAACTTTTTCTAGCATTCTTTACAAACAAACATCCTGCTGTAGCTGCTGTTTTTTCATTAGAGTTTACTAATTTGTTCATGATATTTCTTACTGCTAGTGGGTGCAATACAGTATCGCCATCGATTGTAATAGTATAATCTGTTTTGACTTCTTCTAATCCTTTGTTAAGAGCTGTAGCCTTTCCGATAATGCTCTGCCTCTATAATTGTTGTGTTAGGTGTCAAATCCATTGATTTTAACAATTCTAAAGTTCCATCGGTTGAGCCATCATCTATGATGTTAATATAAATATTTCCACAATATTTTTGCTTTTTAATTGATTCTAGAGTATCTTTTATAGAGTTTTTTGCGTTATATACTGGTATTAAAATAGTAACATCTTTTTCTTTTTGTTCACAAGATTTCTTTTGCTTTTTTGTTAATAATAAACTAACGAAGTTGAACACATAGTTGAATCCTGGAATAATAGCAACAAATGTTACTAAATAAATAGCCAAGAAATATCCAAAAAAGCATGCTATATCAATAATCCAAGGAATATTTATACATATAGCAAAAATAAGAAATATTATTGCAAACATAATTGATATTAAAAACATTTTTATCACCTCATTGTATCATATGAGGTTTGTAGAAAATTGTTGACTGGTGTCAAAGAATGTCGAAATGACATAAAATAAATAGAGGTGTGCTGGTTGAAAAAATAATTGCGTTTTGGCGTTGTTGAACTACACATCGAAAATCCTTTGGCGTACAAAGAGTACGTCTCCGGTTTTCTCGTTTGTTCGCCTAGCCAAAAGCACAATTCTTTTCCAACTAGTTCTGTACCGTAAAGAAAGAAGGAGATTATGAATGAAAAAGATAATTGTAATAGTGTGTTTAGTACTTGCTGTAATTATCGGAGGATGCATTTTTGCAAATTATAAAACTAGCAAAAGGGCAGATGTGAAAGTTCCAGTATTGTTGTATCATAATTTTGTAACTACAGTTCCTGAAAGTGACCCTGACAATTTCAACTATATAAATACTCCGGAGAGTTTTGAAGAAAATATAAAAACTTTTTTGGATAATGGATATACAATAATATCTATGAAGGATTTAGCTGATTGCGATAGCGGAAAAACAGAGCTTCCTAGCAAACCAATTATCATAACTTTTGATGATGGATATTACAGTAATTATGAATATATCTATCCAATTTTGAAAAAATATAATGTAAAGGCTTCAATTTTTATTGTAACAGATAAAATAGGGAAGGAAGTTGATGGAATAAAATATTTGGGATGGGATGAATGCTTGAAAATGCAAAATAGCGGATTGGTAGAAATATTCAGCCATAGCAAAAAGCATGTGTTTTATGACAAGCTCCCAGTAAGAGAACTACGAGACGATGTAATGGAATCATATGAATTAATAGAAGAACATCTAGGAAAACAAGATTTAAAAGTATTTGCTTATCCGTATGGTGCATATACAAATGAAACAGTAAGAACTTTAAAAAATAATGGAATAGATTTTCAAGTATATGATATAGGAATAAATAATTTTAAGGATTTGGACAGAAATTTTATTAAGAGAATTAATATTCCTTGTGAGATGACAGGAAAAAAGATAATAGAAGAAATAGAAAATTGACAAAAGGGACACTCCTAAAGTGTCAAAAAAAATTGACAAAAGGCAGTAGTCCCTTTTGTCAAAGTACTTCTACAAAATTCCCCTTGCAAGCCCTCATAAGCCTGTTCATTATAGCTGTTCCAATTCCATCTTTTGGAATACCTTCAATAATGATAATATCTGGGTTTAAGTTATCAGCTTTTCTTAAATTTGCAAAAATATTTTTAGCAATCTCATTCAAATTTGTTTTAGAGCCAATATCTATAACTATATTGTCTTCATAAAATGATATATTCTCATGTGAAGCTAGTATGCATGGTTTAGCATATTTTTTAGCAATTTCTTTTATTTTTTCAACCATCTTTTTATTATCATTACCATAAACCAATAAACAATTGCTATTTGGAGTATAGTGATTAGCATGACTTACATTATTTGAATTTTCATCTTCATAGTCTCTTATAACTTGTGGCGCAAACTGTAATATCTGCTCTTCTGTAATACTTCCAGGTCTCAAAATATGAGGAATATTATCAATAACTTTAACTATAGTAGACTCAATTCCAATTTCACTGTTACCTCCGTTAATAGCAAGGTCCACTTTATCTTTAAAATCATCTAAAATATCTTCAAAACTTGTACCACTAAGTTTACCAGAAATGTTTGCACTTGGCGCAGCAATAGGAACACCAGAATATTTTACTAGTCGTTTCGCAATAGTACCACTTGGCATACGAACTCCAACAAAGCTTTGACCTGCAGTTACTATATCAGGTACAATTTCATGTTTTTTTAAAATAATAGTAAAAGGACCAGGAAAAAATGTTTCCATTAACTTGTATTCCAGAGGAGAGATATCTTTTGCAACGTTTTCAATCATTTCCATATCGCTTACCAATAAATTAATAGGGTTATTAAAATTTCTACCTTTAGCAATATAAATTTTCCTTACAGCATTTTCATCTAATCCATTTGCTCCCAATCCATAAACAGTCTCGGTAGGGAATAAAACAAGCCCACCAGACTTTATAACATTTGCTGTTTTTTTTAATTCTGAGTAATCATTTGTATTTCTTAAATCAATGTATTTGTACAAAAATATTACCTCCAATTTTTTAAGTTATATCTAAGTAGTCCCACGTGGCACATATATTTTTTATTCGAATACTTGGAGAATGAGCAAATAAAATTTATGTGCCAGCAAGATGGGACGGGATTTAATAATATTATAGTACAATTATATTCATTTAGCAAATACAATGATTTTATCTGCATCTTGCTTTCGAATAGCAAGAATTATATTTCTAACCTCATACGCTATAGGGTCTCCTGCAACACTTTTCATAATAGGGGTAATTTCGGTGTTAGGAATTAAACCTAAATCAAGTAATCTTCTTTTTATACTATTTTTACAATTAATTTCTTTTATATATCCTGCGGTGCCTAGCTCTAATTTAGTTAATGGCATAGTCTTTTCCATAAAGTCACCTCGTTATATCTTATGGTTTATGTAAACAAATTGTGCAATTGGGGACAGACCCCAATTGCACAATTTTAATATATTCTTTATATAAGCTATAAAAGTTAGTATTGACAAACTGTAGAAATATAATATAATAATCGAGGAAATATAAAAAGTTATATTTGGAAAATTATAGGACTGTCCCAAAAATGTCCAAGAACTTGGACAAAAAGGAGTGCCCAAAACGTCCAAAAAGAAACAAGTAGGAGGAATTTTAATGGAAAAAGTAAGAGGATTTGAAATTGCAAAAGGATGGGAAGATAAGGAAATAAACTTGCCAGTAAGAAAAACAAAATATTCAGCAGGGTATGATGTGGAAGCTGCCGAAGATACTGTTGTACCAAGCTTTAAGAAAGGCATGGCCCCAACATTAATAAAAACAGGAATTAAAGCATATATGCAAGATGATGAAGTTTTAATGCTATATAATCGTAGCTCAAATCCTAAGAAAAAGGGATTGATTTTAGCTAATAGTGTAGGAGTTGTAGATAAAGATTACTATGGAAATCCAGATAATGATGGTCATATAATGTTTGCTTTTTATAACATTAAAGATGAAGATATAACTATAAAAAAAGGTGAAGCAATAGGACAAGCAATATTCCAAAAATATTTTGTGTCAGATGATGATGTGGCAGAAGGAGAAAGAGTAGGAGGATTTGGTTCTACTAGCAAATAATATGTAAACTAAATGTGCAATTGGGGTCTGTCCCCAATTGCACACTCGACTAACGAGTAGAAAAACAAAAATCATTAAATCGGTTGAGACCCAATAATTACCTGAAACGGTATACATAACCATGTGCGATAATCATAAAAAAGTGCTAAAAAAATTTTATTTTTTGTAGTCGTTTAGTTTCAGGGATTTCAGCTAAAATCAACATAAAAAGTAATGGTAAAAGTTTTGACTTTTGCCATTTTTTGTAGTATAATAGAAATGTAGTTGAAAAAGAGATAACAAAAACCCTTTCTTTAACTTCATATATAAAATTTTTACTTTAGAAAGGAGGACCTATATGTTTAACGTAGGTGACAAAATAGTGTATCCAATGCATGGCGCAGGTACAATTGATGCAATAGAGGAGAAGGACATATTAGGAGAAAAACATAATTATTATATAATTAAAATGCCAGGAGAAGTAAAGGTAATGGTTCCAACAGAGAAGGCAGAGGAAGTTGGAGTAAGAAACATAATTAATAAAGAAGAAGCAGCTAAAGTTATGTCTGTATTAGGAGAAAATGAGACTGAAATGTCTCAAAACTGGAATAAGAGATATAGAGATAATATGGACAAAATGAAAAGCGGAGATATATATGAAGTAGCTGATGTAGTTAGAAATTTAAGCTTTAAACAAAAAGAAAAAGGTCTATCTACAGGAGAGAAGAAAATGCTTAACAATGCTAAACAAATTTTAGTTAGTGAATTGGTTTTAGCAGAGCATGCTTCCCAAGAAGAAGTTGAGCAATTAGTAGAGAATAAGATTAATATTTCATTTGATGAGTATAAACTACCACAAGAAAATATTGATTTAAATCAAAACATCGTAAACAAATTTATTCCATATAATGGAACAGGAACAAGTGAAAGCTTATAGAACAAAACAGAGGAGATAAATTAGTAATATATCTCTTAGATAATGCAAAAAAGCAAAATTATTAAAAAATAAAATCAAAGGAAAAATTAAGTAGGTCGTATCTAGAAAAGATGCGACCTTGTTGTAGGTAAAAATTGTAAGCTCATAAGAAGGAATTAAAGACTTTATGTCGAATAAAATAAGTGTATGATAGAAAGGGTAGAAAAAATTGGTAAGGTATAGTGATGAGTTAATTGAAGAGATTAGAAGTAGTAATGATATAGTAGATGTAATATCACAATATGTAATATTGAAAAGAAGCGGTAGAAACTTTTTTGGATTATGTCCATTCCATAAAGAAAAATCACCTTCTTTTTCTGTCTCACCAGATAAACAAATCTTTCACTGCTTTGGTTGCGGTGTAGGAGGAAATGTTATTCATTTTGTGAGCAAAATTGAGAATTTGAACTTTATAGAAACATTGCAACTTTTAGCAAATAGAGCAAATATCAATCTTCCAACACTTGATAACAGTTACCAAGACAATAAAAAAGCAGCTTTAAAAGCAAAGGTATATGAAATAAATGAGATAGCTGCCAAATTTTATCATGAAAATTTATATAAACCTACATCAAAAGAGGCTCAAGAATATATAAAAAAGAGAAAGTTAGATAATAGAACTTTAAAATCATTTTTGATAGGATATTCTGGCACATTTGATGAACTATATAAATTATTAAAGCAAAAAGGTTATACAGAAGAAGAAATACTAGCATCTAGTCTAGTTAACAAAGCGGACAATGGTACATTTATCGATAGATTTAGAAAAAGACTTATGATACCAATTCAAGATGCAACAGGTAAATTTATTGCATTTGGAGGAAGAGTATTAGATGATAGTAAGCCAAAGTACATAAATTCGCCAGAAAATATTGTATACAGCAAGGGAAGAAATTTATTTGGATTAAATATAGCAAAAAAGGGTGACACTAAAAAAATAATAATTGTTGAAGGATACATGGATGCAATTTCTCTTTATCAAAGAGGTATTACTAATGTTGTGGCATCACTTGGAACAGCACTAACTGAGCAGCAAGGAAGGCTCCTTAGAAAAAATAGTGAGCAAATAATAATAGGATATGATGCTGATGGCGCTGGACAAGCAGCTACATTAAGAGGAATGGAAATTTTGCAAAATATGGGGTGCGATATTCGTGTGCTTCAAATTTATGGTGCGAAAGACCCAGATGAGTTTGTTATAAAATATGGCCCTGAAAGATTTCAAAAATGTGTTGACTCTGCAATATCATTGGTAGAATTTAAAGTAAAAATCTTAAAACAAAATTTAAATCTTGAAAACGTTAACGACAAAATCAAATTTTTAAATGAAACTGCAAAAATATTGGCTAAAGTAGATAACAGCATAGAACAAGAAATCTACATAGACAGGATATCTAGCGAATATGGAGTTTCTAAGGAAGCTATATATGGTGAAGTTAATAAATTAAAATATGCTAAAACATCTGACAAAAAGGTTTTAGAAAGAGCACCAATAAAAAGCTTTATAAAACAAGAAAATTCAGAAAAAATTGACGAATCTATAATAAAAAGAGAAAAAATGGTTATATATATATTATTGAACTATCCAAAAGAAAGTTTTGAAAGAATAAAAGATATTATAACCACTGAGGAAATAAAAACTGAGATGAATAAAGATATTATTTCAAAAATTTATGAACAATATGCAAGTGGGAAAGAAGGAAATATATTAGATTTATTTACTGATGAGCAAACAATAAATTATTTGTCTGGTATAATGGCAGATGATTTTGGAGTTACTGATGTAAATAAATGTATAGAAGATTTGCTTAATATATATAATAAAGAAAGATTAGTAAATGAGAGAAATGATATTTTGAAGAAATTAGAAAATACATCTAGTTTAACACAGGAAGAGTCAAATGAATTAGTAAAAAGGCTAAATGATGTTATATTAAAAATAGCAAAAGTCAAAAAGCTAGTGGCAGATTAGAGAAAATATATGTGCTACAGGACACATATATTCTAACATAAAATTCTTTTTCAAATATGAATTTGGATAAAATGGAAAGGAAGGAAATTGATAATGAAAAAGTTAGAAAAAGATGAAGTAATAGTTGAAAATGAGAAAAAAGAAGTAAAAGTAGCAAAACAAGAAGAGAATGAAAATAAGCCAAAAGTAAAATCAGAAAAGAAAAAAGAAGATGTTAAAGAAGTAAAAGCAGAAAATAAAGATATAAAGAAACATACAGCAAAAGGTAAAGATGAAAAGGGCAAAGATAAGGAAGTAAAGAGTAAAGAAGAAATACTAGATGAAGAGCCAAAAGAAATATCTTCAGAAGAAAAAGTACAAAAAATTATAAAAAAGGCAAAAGAAAGTGGAAAAATCACATATGGAGAGCTTGCAACAGAGCTTGATGATACTAACCCAGAAGAAATAGATAAAGTTTTTGATGCTTTTGAAGATTTGGGTGTTGATTTAAATGATGATTTAGACGAGCCAGATATTGAAGATTTAGAAAATGTTGAAGAAATAAAATTAGAAGACATGGATATAACTAACTTAGATGGAGTTAGTGTAGATGACCCTGTAAGAATGTATTTAAGAGAAATCGGTAAAATACCACTTTTGACATATGAAGAAGAGGCAGAACTTGCTCAAAGAATTGTTGAAGGTGATGAAGAAGCAAAACAAAAACTAGCAGAGTCAAACTTAAGGTTAGTTGTAAGTATTGCAAAAAAATATGTTGGTAGAGGAATGCTTTTCTTAGATTTAATCCAAGAAGGAAACATGGGATTAATAAAAGCTGTAGAAAAATTCGACTATAACAAAGGCTTTAAATTTAGTACCTATGCAACATGGTGGATTAGACAAGCAATAACTAGGGCAATAGCAGACCAAGCAAGAACAATAAGAATACCAGTACACATGGTAGAAACAATAAATAAATTAATACGTACATCAAGACAATTATTACAACAAAATGGACGTGAGCCAACACCAGAAGAGATTGCAAAGGAAATGGAAATCAGTGTTGAAAAAGTAATGGAAATACAAAAAATAGCTCAAGACCCAGTATCACTAGAAACACCTATAGGAGAGGAAGACGATAGCCACTTAGGAGATTTTATACAAGATGAAGATAGCCCAGCACCACAAGATTCTGCAGCACATACACTTTTAAGAGAGCAATTAGAAGAAGTTATGGACACACTAACACCAAGAGAGGCAATGGTCTTAAAATTGAGATTCGGATTAGAAGATGGAAAAGCAAGAACACTTGAAGAGGTTGGAAAGCAATTTGATGTTACAAGAGAGAGAATTAGACAAATCGAAGCAAAGGCATTAAGAAAGTTAAGACATCCAAGCAGAAGCAAGAAATTAAGAGATTATATGGGTTAGGACTTGATTTTTCTGTAAAATTATGTTAATATAGATATGTAGTTTGAAAATTGAGTTTTGATAGGAAATAAAAATAATATTAGTACTTAGAAATTATAAGAAAGATAATATAAAAACTCAAAAATGAGGTGAAAAAATGAGTAAAACAAATATAGATGGAGAAGTAAAACAGAAATTTACAGAAATACTTTTTGCTCCTTTTATAACATTTTGGAGCATGGTAAAAACTGAAAATGAAGTAGCAGATGATGAAAAGAAACTGGATTTAAATTCTTCTAATAAGACAGAAAAAGAATTGGCTGAAAGCTTAGAGAGTGTAGATGATAAGGTAAATGCAAAGTATGGAAAAAGTATAAAAAGGGATAGAAAAGAAGCGTTGAACAATGCTAAACTATCAAGAAAACAATGGAAAGTTAAAGACATTGATAGTACAAAGGTATTAAGCAATAACAGCACAAGAAGTGAGCATGCTGAACAAATAGAACAAGAAGATGATAAAACTAGGTAATGAAAAAATACTTATAATATAAGAGATAATTTCGATTTACAGTTAAAAACTATTAAAAATTCGTTCCATCTTGCTGGTAGATATATATTGTGTTCTCCAAGCATTCGAACAAAATATATATCTACCACGTGGAACTACTATTATATCCTTTTAAGAATATATTGCTGTGAATTGTAGAATGAAAAAAATCTAGAAAAATCAAGTGCATTACTTGACAAAATTCGAAAAAACTATTATAATGTTAATCGCGTCGTACGACACAATTTAATACATGGCGAGATAGCTCAGTTGGCTAGAGCAACTGGTTCATACCCAGTGGGTCGATGGTTCGAATCCATTTCTCGCTACCAGTAACAGCAAGCATTACAAGGCTTGCTTATTTTTATTCTCTTGAATTTCTTCCATTCTCAGTTTTTCCAGACATATTACACAACTTATCATATTCCTTACATTTGATTTTGTATTCCATTTGCTGTGTCATATACCTATAATACATATATGCTTGCTCATACTGTACCATTGGATTAAACATAGGATTTTCTCCCATATTAGCATCAAAATTATTATCATAATTAAATGGTGGCATACCATAAAAATTGTTTGTATTATCCATGTGTATATCATTCCTTTCCTGAGGTACTTAAATTCAACCTCATATACAATAAAATCTATTTAATGTATATGCTAGTTTGATAGTTTTATGAAAAAATATTATAATGTTACTGTTCAATTTAAAAATAGATAAATAAAGTCCGTTCCATCTTGCTGGTAGATATATATTGTGTTCTCCATGCATTCGAACAAAATATATATCTACCACGTGGAACTATAAAGCATAAAAATGAGTTTGATTAATTATCTAAAGCACATTTAACTGAACAGTAACATTATATCTTTTTAGATAAAACCAATATTATGAAAACTATAATAACTCCGATTACGAAAATGCCAAGGTCATAGAAGTATGAGTACAAAGAGTTGGTAGCATTAGTAAGTGTATCTAAGCTGTTAGAAGTTGTGCTTGATGTTTGGATAATATCTAAATTAATGAATGGTATAAATTTTAGGGCAAGGAAAGTATAAATTGCAGCAAAAATACCTTGCATAAATTTGCCAATAAAATACTTTTTCATAGATAAATCTGTTTTAGCGACAATACTGAATACTTGAAGTAATACAGAAAAACCACCAAAACCAAGTAAAAAAGCACAAAGTATAACGTTTTGAGAAATTGCCTTAATATGTACACCTGAAATGAGATTAACGCCATTTGTAAGCTCTAAAATTCCAGAAAGGAGAGGTTTAGCAAAGTTTAAATCAAATCCAAGAAATGCAAGAATAGGATTGAAAAATTTGCTTAAAAAATCTAATGCATGAGTTTGATTTAATATTGAGATAATAACAGAAAAGATTACTACAAACCCACCTATCATTAGGATTGTAGATATACTGTTATTAATACTACTACCTAATACTTCTCCAAGATTTTTGAAAGTGACGTTTTGAGATTTTGAGGCAGAAAAATTAGAAACACTATTATTTCTGTTAGTAGTTTTATTGTGCAAGCTATTCTCTATAAAATGAGTACTATTTCTTTGAGAAAAAATAATTTTTGCCCTAAACTCTTCATCAGATTTTTTAGAAAATTTACCTAATATAATTCCCACAGTTATGCAAGCAAGTACATGAGTACAAAGAAGTAGCAACCCAGTTGTGGTATCTCCAAAAAGACTTATACCAACACTGCTTATAATAAAAAGTGGGCCAGAATTATTTGTAAAGGCAAGCATTCTTTCTCCCTCGTCTTTAGTTACAAGATCTTCCTGCCTAAAATCAGATACTACCTTTGCACCAACAGGATAACCACTAATAAGCCCCATAACAAAAACAAATCCTCCAATGCCAGGAACGTTAAAAAGAGGTCTCATAAATTTATCAAGCAATTTTCCCGTAAAGCTTACAACCTTTGTATGAGAAAGCAAATTTGTAATAACAAAAAAGGGAAAGAGAGAAGGAACAACACAAGTTGCCCAAAGTGTTAATCCATTTTTTGCTGCTGTAAGGTTTGATTTGGAAAAGATAACAAGGTATATTGTTATAACTACGAATATTATAGGTAGAATATTTCTTCTAAAAGATAAAAATAAAAATTTCATAAACTTTACCTCTTTCGTTTTGTCGTTTTGGGGACAGGTCTAAAAACGACAAAAATTTCCTTATATAATTCTTATTGCTGTATGTATTGAATTATGCGTTGTATATTATTAATTTCGATTTTTTATTATAGAGTTTAACTAAAAAAATATGATACATCTCTCTGAATGAAAAAAATATTCTACTTCAAGTTATTAGCATAAATAAAGAAGAAATGTACATAATAGAAAATGGAAAGGGATTGATAATAAATGAGAAAATTTGTTCCGGATGCAATATATTATGAAGAAAAGGCTAAGGAATATGAACTTGGAAAAGAACTACTAGAAAAATATAAAGATGTACCGCAAATTATTATTGAAAATCATAATAATATTGAAGAAATGCGAAAAAGAGAAAATAAAGAGTTTCCTAGGATGAAACGTAATTTGATAATAGGAATAAGGAAAACACATAAATTCGTTCCTAACAATAAGATATCTGATTATTTAGTTCCATACACATCTTCAGGATGTACTGCCATGTGCTTATATTGCTATCTTGTATGCAATTATAACAAATGTGCATATTTGAGACTATTTGTAAATCGAGAAGAGATGTTAGATAAAATTATAAAAACTGCAAATGAAAGTGAAAAAGAGTTGGTATTTGAAATCGGAAGTAATAGTGATTTAGTATTGGAAAATTCTATTACAGGAAATTTGAAGTGGACAATAGAAAATTTTAAAAAAGCAGAAAAAGGATATATAACATTTCCAACAAAATTTGATATGGTTGATGATTTGCTAGATATAGAAGGAAAAGAGAGAGTAATTTTTAGAATGAGTGTAAACCCGAAAGAAGTAATACAAAAAGTAGAAATAGGAACCTCTAGGCTAGAGCAAAGGGTTGAAGCAATAAATAAGTTGAAAGAAGAGGGTTATAAGGTGGGGATATTAATAGCACCTGTAATATTTGTGGATAATTGGGAAAAATTATATGAAGAATTGGTGATATATCTAAAGGAAAATTTAACAGAAAAAGCAAAACAAGATGTGTTTTTTGAGGTTATTTTTATGACATATAGTTTTATTCATAGGAAGATTAATGAAGAGGCGTTTCCAAGTGCTATAAATTTATATAACCAAGATTTGATGACTGGAAGAGGAAAAGGAAAGTACACATATAAACAAGAACTTAGGAAAAAAGGCGAAGAGCACATAGGAAAGCTGTTAGAAAAATATTTTCCTAATAATAAGATAGTGTATTTTAGTTGAAATTCTTCTCTAGTAAAATATGAGTAGTGTCAGAAAATTTAAGAAATTTTATAAATAGTGTTTATAAATAAAATAATTATGGTATAATTTCAAAGGAAAACGAAAGAAGGTAATAGAATGAATTTGTATGAGAAAGAGTGTACAAGTAGTGTTGATGAGTTTTTAAAAGAGAATAATTTTAAGAAAAGAGGACTCTCTTCTGCAGAGGCAAAGAACAATTTGGCTAAATATGGATTAAATATGATGAGACAAAAGAAGCCGAAGCAGTGGTATAATTATTTTTTTGAGAGCTTGTTCAGCACTTTTAATTTGATTTTATTAGGTATAGTGGTAGTTCTTATTTATACTGATGTTATACTTTCAACTCCACCCAATTATGCTAATATTATAGTTATTCTTATATTAATTACTGCGAGTACTTTGTTAGAGTTTTTTGAAGTGTATAGGTCCAATAAAGCTGCTGAGAAACTTAAAAATTTAGTTTCTGCTAAAACTGATGTTATAAGAAATAGTAAGGAAACAAAAATACAATCTTCTGAGGTTACAGTTGGAGATGTGGTAGTGTTAAATGCAGGTGACTTAATTCCAGCTGATTTGAGAATTATTGAGTCAAGAGATTTGTATGTTAATCAATCTTCTTTGACTGGTGAGAGTGATTCGGTTAAAAAGGTTTCTGAGTCAGAACAAAAGGATAAAATAGAAGATATAACTGATTTAGATACAATCAGCTTTATGGGGACAAATGTTGTAAGTGGATTTGGAAAAGGTGTTGTAATAAAAGTAGGCGATAGTACGTATTTTGGAAAGATTGCAGATACTATAACAGATGAAAAGCCAAAAACAGCGTTTCAAAAAGGAATTGATAGTGTTAGTAAGCTTTTAATTAGATTTATGGCAGTTCTAATTCCTATAACATTTATTGCTAATGCAGCTAAACATGGTACTATTACAGCATTTACGTTTGCTGTTGCTATTGCTATTGGAATTACACCACTTCTTTTGCCAGTCATTTTATCATCTTGTTTGGCAAAAGGTGCAACCAGAATGTCTAAGAAGAAAACTATTGTAAAAAAATTGGACAGTATACAGAGCTTTGGTGCTATGAATATTCTTTGTACAGACAAAACAGGAACTCTTACAGAAGATAGAATTGTACTAGAGAAGTATTTGAACATAAAAGGAGAAGAAGATACAAGAGTTTTAAAACATGCATTCTTAAATTCATATTTCCAAACAGGATTAGAAGGAAGTATAGATGAAGCGGTAATTAAAAGAGTAAAAAAATCTGAACTTAAAGGGATAGAAGAAAACTATGAAAAAGTAGATGAGATACCTTTTGACTTTACTAGAAGAAGATTATCAGTAGTTGTGTCAGATGGTAAGAAAAAGCAACTTATTACAAAAGGAGCAGTCGAAGAAATTCTAAGCATTTGCACAATGGTGGACTATAAAGGAGAAGTTTCTGAAATAACAAGAGAAATAAAGCAAAATATTTTGAAAATATCAAAAGATTTGAATAAGCAAGGACTTAGAGTTGTGGCAGTTGCACAGAAAAATGATATTGCAGATGTAAAAGATTTTTCTGTAAAAGATGAATCAAAAATGGTCTTGATAGGATTTATAGGATTTTTAGACCCACCTAAAGAAAGTGCAAAAGGAGCAATTGAAAGATTAAACAGAGATGGAATAAGAGTAATTGTACTTACAGGAGATAATGAATATGTAACAAAAGCAATATGCGATAAAGTTAATATTAACACAGACAAAATTATATTAGGAAGCAAAGTAGAAAAATTATCTGATGCAGCATTAAGAAGAAACTTGAAAAAGACAAATGTATTTGCAAAACTTTCACCAATTCAAAAAGCAAGGATTATACGAGTGCTAAAAGATGCTGGAAATGTAGTAGGATACATGGGTGATGGAATAAATGATGCTCCATCAATGCATAATGCAGAAGTAGGAATATCTGTAGATACAGCAGTTGATATAACAAAAGAAACTGCAGATATAATACTTCTTGAAAAAGACTTGGATGTACTTACAGACGGAGTGATGGAAGGTAGAAAAACATTTGGAAACTTGCAGAAATATATAAAAATGGCAGTCAGCTTCAACTTTGGAGAAGTTCTATCTGTGCTAATAGCAAGTGTACTATTGCCATTTTTCCCAATAACACCAATACAGTTACTAGTACAAAGTTTAATTTATGATATGGGACAATTATCAATACCATATGATAATGTAGATAAAGAATATTTAGAAAAACCACGTGTATGGGATATGAAAAGCTTGAAAAGATTTATGCTATACATGGGACCAACAAGCTCAATATTTGACTTAATGATATTTGCAATATTATGGTTTGGATTTGGACTAAGAATGCCAGATGCAGCACTATTCCAATCAATATGGTTCTCATATGGAGTAGTATCAAACCTTGTAGGATTGCATGTTATAAGAACATCAAAAAGACCATTTATACAAAGTAATGCATCAAAAGCAGTGTATACAACATCAATAATCCTAAGTATAGTAGCAATAATAATACCATTCACATTTATAGGAAGCTATATTGGCTTAGTACCAATACCATTAAAATACTTTACAATGATTCTACTAGTACCAGTATTATACTGCTTGCTAGCATCAGTAATAAAAAGAAAATATATCAAAAAATATGGAGAGTGGTTATAAAAAATAGTTAACGGTAGTTTTAATTAAAATCGCCTCACTACGTCCCGACGGAGCTCCCTGCTCCGCTCGCCGATTTTAATTATAAACTCCCTGCGCGGGCTTTAAAATTATTATAACCTTTAAGTAGTAACAAAAAATAAAAAAGTCATACTTTTTTTACACACTTTCCAAAGCAATCTTTATCATATTATTTAGCGAACGTTCTCTTTCCTCTGAAGTACTTTCTTGATTTTTGTAATGAGAGTCAACAACAGTAAGCAAGCAAGCAGCCTGTTTATTAAAATATTTTGCCATATAAAATAGGGCAAATGCCTCCATTTCACACGCGATGATATTCAAATCTTTTGGAAATCTAGCAATAAATCCATCTATATCATCCAAATATCCATCAAATACTTCGTTACATAGAGAGTTTCCTTTTATAAGTGGAATGTTTAGTTTTCTTGCAGTTTCTTCTAACTGATTATTTAGTTCCAAATCTGCCTCAGCAATATGCTCTTCTTTCTCACTCCAAGAGTATGCAAAATTTGCTTCAGTATAACTTTTGTCAACTAAAATAGTATCAAATAAATTTAAATCTTCACTATATGCACCACAAGAGCCTATTCTAATTATCTTCTCAACGCCATAAAACTTGAAAAGCTCATACGAGTAAATTCCCATGCTAGGCATTCCCATTCCAGAAGAAAACACAGTAACAGGTTTTCCTTTATATGTTCCAGTATAGGCAAGCATGTTACGAACGGTGTTCACAAGCCTTGGGTTTTCTAAAAAGTTCTCAGCAATATATTTGGCTCTTAATGGATCTCCCGGCATAAGAACAGTTTTTTCAATATCTTCCTTTTTTGCATTACAATGTATAGACATACAGCACCTCCTAATTTTATTATGATACTTATTTTATATTATATACAAAATAAAATCAAGTGAAACAAAGGGTGAAACAAAGGGGACGGAGCATTTGTTTCATTTTTGAAACAAAAGGGACACACCTTTTTGTAAATTTTTCTTTACAGTTGGGGACACTCTTAAAGTGTAAAAAAAATTTGACAGATAGGAGTGTCCCTAAGTGTAAAAAAATAATACTGCTCTTGACAGATTTTACGAAGCATGGCATAATATTGGCAGAGAGGGGAAGGTTAGTGCAAAAAATAGCTTTTTATATTAATAGAAATATTGCTATTATTTTCAAATTTTGAGACAGATGCATCTAACCAAATTTGTGCCTCAAGGAAGGAATGAGAATAATGGAAACAGAAGTACAAAATAATGAACCACAAAAGAATCAGGATAATGCATCTATCGGTTGGGGGATTGCAGCATTAATATTAGGTATTATTTCAATTGTATTTATTTACTATATTATTATTTCTGTATTATCAGCTGTATTGGCCATTATATTTGGCTCAATAGCATTAAAGAAAGGTGACAAAGGATTAGGAAAAACAGGCCTAATATTAGGCTCTATATCAATTATAATTACATTTTTACTATTTTTATTTTTACAAGTATTAGATGTATCATTATTCATGATACCTAGCTGGTACAGATAAATGGTCAATTTATCAAAAGTGTGAGGTGTGTCCCTATTGTTGCAAAAATGAAACAAATGCTCCGTCCCCTTTGTTTCAGAAAAATGTGAACATTTTGTGAAATTTAAAAATAGGGTATTGACAATTGAATAAAAAGGGTATATATTTTTAGCAGTCGATTGAAGCGACTGCTAAAAATACGTTAATAGGAAGTTGCCAAAGTACATTTATTGCATACCAAATATGGTATGTAAGTATAATAAATTGGCGAAGACTTTCATATTAATATATATAGCTAATGGTAACAATTTTAAAGGGAGGTAGATAAAATGTTAAAACCATTATCAGACAGAGTAGTTATTAAAATGATAGAAAATGAGGAAACAACTAAGAGTGGAATTATCTTAGCAGGAAATGCTCAGGAAAAACCACAATTTGCAGAAGTTGTTGAAGTAGGACCAGGATTAGAGGTTGATGGAAAACTAGAAAAAATGCTTGTTAAGAAAGGTGACAAAGTTGTAGTTAACAAATATTCTGGAACAGAAGTTAAATACGAAGGAGAAGATTATATAATTGTAAAACAATCTGACATTTTGGCAGTTGTAGAGTAAGATAACTATGCAATTTATAGTTAAAAGATATTAACTAAAATCCGTTCCATCTTGCTGTCACATATATTTTGTACTCTCCAAGAATTCGAGTAAAAAATATATGTGACACGTGGAACTATTTAGAATATTATATATAATTTTAGGAGGTAATGTAAAATGGCAAAAGATATTAAATTTGGAGAAGATGCTAGAAAGAGTTTATTAAATGGTGTTAATAAATTAGCAGATACTGTAAGAGTTACAATGGGACCAAAAGGAAGAAATGTAGTTCTTGATAAGAAATTTGGTGCACCACTTATTACAAATGATGGTGTTACAATAGCAAAAGAGATTGAGCTTGATGATCCATTTGAGAATATGGGAGCTCAAATTGTTAAAGAAGTATCTATAAAGACAAATGATGTTGCAGGAGATGGTACAACAACAGCTATGGTACTTGCTCAAAGCATGGTTAAAGAAGGTGTTAAGAACGTTGCAGCAGGTGGAGATCCAATGGCTATAAAAAGAGGTATGGATAAAGCAGCAAATGTTGCAGTAGAAGCTCTAAAGAAAATCAGTTCACCAGTTAATGGAAAAGAAGATATTGCAAGAGTTGCAAGTATTTCTGCAAATAACACAGAAGTTGGAGAACTTATCTCAGAAGCAATGGAGAAAGTTTCAAAAGATGGTGTTATTACAATAGAAGAATCAAAAACATCTCAAACAGAATTAAATGTAGTTGAAGGTATGCAATTTGATAAAGGATATGTATCACCATACATGGTAACAGATACAGAAAAAATGGAAGCAGTTGTAGATAATCCATATGTGTTAATTACAGATAAGAAAATAAGCAATATTCAAGAAATATTACCATTACTAGAAGCATTAATGCAACAATCAGGAAAACTAGTAATAATCTGTGACGATATTGAAGGAGAAGCATTATCTACATTAATACTTAACAAATTAAGAGGAGTACTTAATGTTGTAGCAGTTAAGGCACCAGGATATGGAGACAAGAGAAAGAACATGTTACAAGATATAGCAATTCTTACAGGTGGAGAGGTTATCTCATCTGACTTAGGAATGGAATTAAAAGATACACAAATTGAGCAATTAGGTAGGGCAAGACAAATAAAAGTACAAAAAGAAAATACAATAATTGTTGACGGAATGGGAGATAAAGCACAAATCTCAGCAAGAGTAAATCAATTAAAAGCACAAATTGCTGAAGAAAAGAGCGAATTCGAAAAAGAAAACTTACAAGAAAGACTAGCAAAAATTGCAGGTGGAGTTGCTGTAATAGGTGTTGGAGCAGCAACAGAAGTAGAAATGAAAGATAGAAAATTAAGAATAGAAGATGCATTATCTGCAACAAAAGCAGCTGTAGAAGAAGGTATAGTAGCAGGTGGTGGAACAGCATTTGTAAACGTACTTCCAGCAGTAAGAAAACTACTTCCAGACTTACACGGAGATGAAAGAATAGGTGGAAAAATAATATTGAGAGCATTGGAAGAGCCAGTAAGACAAATTGCAATAAATGCAGGAGTTGAGCCAGCAGTAGTATTAGAAAAAGTAAAAACTAGCGAAGAAGGTATTGGATATGATGCTGCAAATGAAGAGTATGTAGATATGAAAAAAGCAGGAATAGTAGACCCAACAAAGGTATCAAGAAGTGCACTTCAAAACGCTGTATCTATAGCATCAATGATACTTACAACAGAAAGCCTAGTTACAGATAAGAAAGAAAAAGAATGTAACTGTGGACATGGAAACGATGCTGCAGGAGACATGGGCGGAATGTATTAATAGAAAAAAATTGACAAACATAAAATATGTGTGTATAATATATGCACATATTTTTTATGTAAAGAAGAGTTGTGGCTTGAAAGGAGAAATCTATATGTTATTTGCAGCTATTCGGAATTTCTTTAGCACAGACAGTGCTAAGGTAGAAAAAGAAACATTGCTCCATTCACTTGAAGAAATCATAGACAACTGCATAAATAGGCAGTGCAATGGTTTTACTGCAGATGTGATTTTAAGTGAGGTTTCTGCAAAAGTAAAGGGAACAGTTTTTGACATTGAAAGAGCTGGATTACAGCATCTGATTATGTCACGACTCGAAGAATTCGTGACAAAAAAACACTTGTATTATAATGCAACAACGCAGGTGTACTTCTTTATGAAATAAACTCTTCTGAAAAAAAGAAAAAAGGACGGCTTTTCCGTCCTTTAAATAAATGAAAGGATGAAATAAAGTGAAAAATAGAAAAGTAGCATTTTGTACATTAGGTTGTAAAGTTAATCAGTATGAAACAAATGCAATGATACAGGAGTTCAAGAAATGTGGATACGACATAGTAGAATTTGATGAAGTTGCAGATATATACATAGTAAATACTTGCACAGTAACAAATATGGCTGATAGAAAATCGCGTCAGATGTTAAGAAAAGTGAAAGAGTTAAATCCAGAAGCTATTTTAGTTGCTGTGGGATGTTATGCACAAGTTGCAAAAGAAGAATTAGAAAAGATTCCTGAAATAGATTTGATTTTGGGGACAAATGAGAAGAAAGATATAGTTTCTTATGTAGAAAAGATGTTAAATACAAAACAAGGTGATACAGCAAATGTTGGGCAAGACCAGAGCAAAAATCTTGAAACAGAAAATTCAAAGTTCAATTCAATAGAAAAACAATCAAGCATAACAGATGTAATGCATTGTGAAGAGTATGTCGATTTTGGAGATGTGACTTTTACAGAAAAGACAAGAGCAGTTATAAAAGTGCAAGATGGATGCGACAGATTTTGTTCATATTGCATTATTCCATTTGCTAGAGGTCATATTAGAAGTAGAAAGCCAGAAAGTGTTGTAAGCGAAATAACTAAAATAGCAGACGAAGGTATAAAAGAAGTTGTTATAACTGGTATACATTTGGCATCTTATGGTAGAGATTTTACAGAGAGCGAATATAGACTAATTGACTTACTTGAAGAAATAAATAAAATTGATGGGATTAAACGAATTCGTTTGCGGGTCATTAGAGCCAACACTTATTACAGAAGATTTTGTAGAAAGATTATCAAAGCTAGAAAAAATATGTGACCATTTTCATCTATCACTCCAAAGTGGATGTAATGAAACTTTAAAAAGAATGAATAGAAGATATACCACAGAAGAATTTGAGAAAGGTGTACAATTATTAAGGAAAACATATCCCAATGTAGCACTTACTACTGACATTATTGTAGGTTTTCCAGGAGAGACAGAGGAAGAATTTAATGCGACTTATGAATTCTTAAAACGAATAAAATTCTATAAAATGCATGTGTTTAAATATTCTCAAAGAAAAGGAACAAGAGCAGCAGTGATGCCTAATCAAATAGATGGTAATATAAAAGAGGAAAGAAGTAGAAAATTAATAGAGCTATCAGATAAAAATGAGATGGAATATAACAAAGGATATATTGGAAAAGAAGTAGAAGTTCTATTTGAGGAGCCACATATGGAAAATGGAAAAAGGTTTATGAAAGGACATACGACGAATTATTTGGTGGTGAAGATGGAGACAGAAGAGGAGTTGGAAAACCGTTTAGAGAAAGTGAGAGTAGTTGGCTTGGATGGACTTGAACTAGTGGGGGAAAATTATGCAAAATAATTATGTAAAAATATTGACAAAAGTTATAAAAAATAATATAATGAATATACTATAAGAGATAAAGCAATTTATCAAAAAAAGATGGAGTACCCAAGCCGTAGTGGGAATTAAAAAAGATGGAGTACCCAAGCCGTAGTGGGAATTAAAAAAGATGGAGTACCTAAGCCGTAGTAGGAATTAAAAAAGTCGGAGTACCCAAGCCGTAGTGGGAATCAAAAAGAATAGGGGGTTCATATATTTGAGCTCCCTAAATTTTTTTAAGAAGGTGAAAGTTTGAAAAAATTAAAATTATATTTTATTGATAGCAAATACATAAATTATTTAAGAAAATATGATAAGAAAGTAGCATATAACAAAGTGCCTAATAGACCTTATGTAGGAGTAGTATATGAGTATAATGGCTTTTTATATTTTGCTCCATTAAGTTCTCCAAAACCAAAACATTTGACCATGGCAAATAGTGTAATAGATGTTTTCAAAATTCAAGAAGGAAAATTAGGAGTGATTAATCTTAATAATATGATACCTTGTCCAAAGGAAGTGTTGACAGAAGCAATAAAAAACATTAATGATGTTAAATATAAAAAATTGCTAGAAAACCAATTGAGTTATATTAACTCTAAAAGAGAGATACTATACAAAAAGGTAACTTACTTCCAAAACAAATATAGAGGAGGATTTTTAAAGAAAAATATTTTAGATAGGTGCTGTAATTTTAATTTATTAGAAGAAAAATGTTTGAAATATAAATAAGAAAATTGTAAAAAATACTTGCCAAAATTTTACGAATGATATAGAATAAAGTTATATTTATAGTGTGAAGTAAAAAATAAAAAGCAAAGGAGAAATGTACACATGAAAAATAATGAAAAAGCTAAAACCATTGAGGTTGTAAGAGAGAGAGAGAGAGAGAGAGAGCAATAGTCTAGGAGAAACAGACTTTATTTATAATGCAAAAAAACATAGAAGGATAGATTGTATGAGAAATGCTATTTACAATAATGAGCATTTACATAATAAGTCTATCCTTTTTAAAGTGCAAGATCGAAGAGGAATAACTTTAGTCGCATTAGTAATTACGATAATAATTATTATTATTTTATCAACAGTATCTATAAATGCAATATTTGGGGACAATGGTTTGATTACAATGGCACAGATAGCCAAAAATGAGTCTGAGGTTGCTGTTATAAAAGAATCACTAAACATGTATTATTTAGGAAATAGTTTGCGTGAAGAATATGAGGACCCAATAGGTGAGCAAGTACTAAAAGATGATATTACAGATAATAAGACATTAGAGACTATAGTAGAATACCAATACGGAGTAGATAGCATAGAAAATATAAATTTTTCAAATCTATATTATTTGGATTTAGGAAAATTGAACTTGACAGGAATTAAAGAGAAAAGATATTTTATGGATATAAGTACGAATATGGTATTCGTAAATGAAGGTATTCAGTTGCATGAAGGAAAAATATATATTTTAGAAGCAAAAGAGATAATGCCAATAAAATTAGAGGCAGAGGAGACGGAGCAAGGATTTAAGTTGATTGCAAGTTTAGAAGATACAGGAAGTATTAGTAGATACACATTTTATATAAATAATGAGAAGTATAAAGAAATAAATACAAATGCAAAAACAGTAGAAATAGAAGTGACAGAATATGGATTTGAAACATTGGAATGTACAGTACAAGGCAGAGGAACTTCAGGAGAGATATATGTGTCAAACAATGTAAATGTAGATAACTATGTAATAAAGACTACTGAGGATTTTGACAAATTTAGAAGCAGAGTTGAAGGAGGAGAAACTTTTGAAGGGAAAAGAATACGAATAGCAAACGACATTGATTTAGGAGGAAGTAAAACAAACCAAAATTGGATAGCAATAGGAAGTGAAAGTCATCCGTTTTCAGGAACGTTAGAGGGAAACAACCATAAAATAACAAATTTATATAATAGAGATACAACATCAAACAGCCAAGGGATAATTGGATATGCAGAGAATGCAACAATGCAAAATATAACAATAGAGAGTGGAAAAGTAGAAGGAGCAGAATTTGTTGGAGGAATAGTAGGCAATGCAAAAAACACACAAATAATAAATTGTAAAAATGGAGCACAGATTATAGCACAAAGGGGAAATGCAGGAGGAGTGATTGGAAAGGCTCTAGGAACAAGTACAGTAGAAGGATGCTCTAATAGTGGAGATGTTTCTAGTCAAGAATATACAAATGATGTAAAAGATACATTTATTGGAGGAGTTATAGGATATTTGGAAGGAAATATATCAAACAGTGAAAATGCTGGAAATATAACTAGTGTATATTCTGCAACAGGAGGAGTAGCTGGTATAACATATGGAACAGTGAATAATTGTAATAATGCAGGTAAAGTTACTGTTACAGGGCAAAACGTAAATGGAGATGCTACAATAGGAGGAGTAATTGGATATGTAGCAAATGGAAACATAAGTGACTGTGATAATAATGGACCTGTTGAATCAGAAGGAAATGGAGTAGGAGGAATTAGTGGCATTACAGTTAATACGAATATTAGTAATTGTAGTAATATGGCAGTTATTACTCAAAATAATGGATATATAGTAGGAGGAATAGTTGGCTTGTTTACTAATAAAGGTAAAATAGAAGACTGTACGAATGAAGGTAAATTAGCAATTAATTCAAAAGGAGACAGTGAAGGTATTATTTGGGCAGGAGGAATTGCAGGTCATAGTATTAATGGAGAAATTATAGATTGTATAAATAAAGGAGAAATAAATTCTAATGGCTCATACGTTGGAGGAATAGCTGGAACTAGTAATTGCAAAATTGAAAATTGTCACAATGAAGGTAATATTGAAAATGATAAGGATAATAACAACAACTCATGTGTAGGTGGAATTGTAGGGCAGATAGATAACAGCTATACAGATGCTAAGATAGAAAACTGCTATAATATTGGTACAATATATGGAAAAGGTGACCATGTTGCAGGAGTTGCATCTGTTATCATAGGAGGAAGCATAAGTAATTCATACAATGCAGGAAATATAATTTCAGAGACTGGAATAGTAGGAGGAATTGCTGGCGATGTGTTTCAGGCTGAAAATGGTGAACTAGCTAACATAGAAAACTGCTATAATACAGGCAAAATAGAGGCAAAAGGAATTGCAATTTCATCTGAACAAGTAAATAGTTTTAGTGGAGGAATTGCTGGAGGCAACAAGGGAAATATTTTAAAATGTTGGAATAGTGGAGAGATAAAAGGAATATCAGCAGTAGGAGGCATTGCTGGAACATCTGGGACTTATGTCAGCAATTGCTATAACAAAGGAGATATAATATCAGAGAAGCCTAATGTGAATGGGGATTCTGCCATAGGAGGAATTGCTGGTGAGACATATAACAATTCTAGGACCGAATATTGTTATAATACAGGAAAAATTCTATGTAATTATAGAGATGTTGGAGGAATAATAGGATTTGCTAAAGAAAACAGTATAATAAGGAATTCATATAACATATATAGTATTCAAGAAAGTGATACAACATCAAGTCTAGTAGGTTTTGAAGAAATTGATACAGAAGTTACAAACTGCTATTATTTAGGAGATACAACTTCGGATTCATCTAGAACAGAGGATGATATGAAAACAATAGAATTTATAAACTTAATTGGGGGAGAAACTATTTGGAAATTAGATAGCAATAATATAAACAATGGATTTGTAATTTTAAGTTGGCAATAAAAGAGGAAGGAGTGTCCAAAACGTTCATAAACTTGGATAAAAGGGACACTCTTTTTTGTCCAAATTTATGGACGTTTTTGAGTGTCCTTTTTATCCAAGGTTTACTTTAACTCCACTACAGTAACTCCCATTTCGCCTTCTCCAAAAGTGCCAAGCCTAAAGGATTTTACGTGAGGATTAGTTTTGAGGAATTTGTGAATTCCTTCTCTTAATTTGCCGGTACCTTTTCCATGTACAATTCTAACTGGTGAAAGTTTGGCAATTGCACAGTCATCTAAGTATTTGTCTATCACAAAAGTTGCTTCATCAACATTCATTCCTATTACATTTATTTCGCTTGAGATATTTTGTGATTTGAATTTTGCATTTTTTGTAAATGTAACAGAAGAATTATGCCCAGACTTTTTATTTGCAGGTGTATATGAATTTTCTACAGAGTTAATTGAGCCTGAACTGCTTTTCTTAACACTATTTTCAAAAGAGCTATTCTTCAAGCTAAATTTATCATTTAATGCTTTTAAAGCATCTAAATTTAATCCATTAGAAGTGTCGGGAGCAATGCCCTTTATATCATCATTCAATTTATTTCTCAAATTATTTGCAGTAGCAATATCTCCTTTGTCCAGTTTATTCAATTCTTTTATAACAGTATTTGCTTCATCTTTAGCGTCTTGCAAAATCTGTCTTGCTTCTTTTTTAGCAGTTTCAATAATCTTATCTTGCTTTTCTTTTTGCAAATTATTGTCTCTTTCCAAAGATTTACGTAACATTTCTACTTGTTTCAAATTCTTTTCGATTTCTTCCTTTTCTTTGTCAATAGCAATTTTGTTATCATATATATTTTTCATAACTTCTTCTATACTAACATCATCATTTTTCATTAGAGAATTAGCATAGCTTAGAATTTTATCATTAAGTCCAAGCTTTTTGCTGATTGCGAAAGCATTACTTTTTCCAGGAATACCAATTAGCAATTTATATGTTGGTTTTAGATTTTCTAAATCAAATTCAAAGCTTGCGTTTTTGAAACCTTTAGTAACTAAACAATAATTTTTAAGTTCCTGATAATGTGTTGTTGAAAGAACAGTAGCTCCTAAATCGAAAAAGTATTTTAATATACTAATTGCAAGGTTAGCACCTTCAATAGGGTCTGTTCCAGAGCCAAGCTCATCAACAAGAACTAGACTGCTTGCTGTAGCTTTTTTAGTTATCTCCACTATATTAGAAATATGTGAAGAAAATGTACTCAAGTTTTCTTGTATGCTTTGTTCATCTCCAATATCGGCATATATGTCATCAAAAGCATATATAGAGCTACTTTCTTTAGCTGGTATATATATGCCAGAATAAGCCATAAGAAGAAGTAATCCAGTAGTTTTTAGCGCAACTGTTTTACCACCAGTATTTGGACCAGTTATAACTAAAGAAGTGTAGTCTTTGCCAATAGAGATGTCAATTGGCACAACTTTGTCTTTATCAATTAATGGATGTCTAGCAGATACTAGATTTATATATTTTTCGTTATTTATGCTAGGTAAAACACCATCAATATCGATTGAATATGTTGCTTTCGCAAATATTAAATCTAAATCTCCTAATATAGTGATATTGTTTTGCAAATTTGCAGTGTAACCATATAGCATACTAGACAAATCTGCTAATATTCTTTCTATCTCAATATCTTCCTCGACTTTTAAGTTGTTAATTTCATTGTTGAGCTCAAATACAGATAAAGGCTCTATAAATACAGTTGAGCCACTGCTAGACACATCGTGTATAAACCCTTTTATCTGTGATTTGTATTCCTCTTTTATAGGCACAACATATCTATTTTCTCTAATTGTTACAATTGGCTCCATAATATACTTTGAGTAAGTATTTGAATGTAAAAACGAATTTAACTTATCTCTAATATCTTGCTCCAATTTTTTACTTTGACGTCTTAGCCCTTTTAGTTTAGGTGATGCATCATCTGCAATAGTGTTTTCATCTAATATAACAGAAAAAATTTTTTCTTCGATATTTTTGTTTGTGTAAATCAAATCAAACAAATCATACAATTTCGCATATTCAGTTAAATCAATTTCATCAGAAGAAAAGAAGTACCCTTTTACTTCTCTTGATATTTGCAAAAATCTAGCAATATTTAGCAGAGCTAGGCTAAATAGGGTGGAGTTACTTTCCAATCCTTTAATACTTAAAGAAATGTTTGGTATATCAGATAATGGAATGTTACCCTTCCTATAAATCAAGCTAATAGCTTCTGTAGTATACTTTAATTGGTTTGCTACCTCAGATTGCTCAAAGCTAGGTAACAAAGAAACTATATTTTCTTTACCTATATATGTTTTGCAATATGTGCTTAATATTTGCGTTATTTTATCAAATTCTAAAGTTTTTAAATATTTGTTTTTCATGATAAATTTCATTCCTTTCTGTCTCGAACAAAGGGGACGGAGCATTTGTTCGAAAATTCGAACAAAAGGGACACACCTTAAAGAAATTATATAGGCGTAATAAAGAAAAGTCAATAAAAGTTTGTAAATTTGTGCAATTGGGGACAGACCCCAATTGCATTCTGAGGTTACATAAACAAAAAATCACTTTTACTACTTGCATTTAGTAAAATTTGTGGTATAATATTTACATTGAAAAATACAAAACCATTGAAAAAGCAAAGTAAGTTTAAAGTGCAAATATTTAAAGAGAGGTAAATCGTGGCTGGGAATTTACTAATATTTTTTAAACTGAAATTTCACTTTTTAGGTTCTTTTTTGAAAATAATATTATTTTGATTTATGCATTGTGTTTCATAGAGTTAGAATACATTAAAATGCAATTTATAAAATATAATAAATTAAAATAATATAAAAAAGTAGAAAAAGACGGGAAGCCCGTTATAGCAATAAAGAGGTTAATTATTTTATCTAATTAATAAATTTAGGTGGTACCACGGTTAAAGAAGCTAGTCGTCCTATTAGTATATGGGAAGATTAGCTTTTTTATTTTAGATAAAAAAATAAACTGCGTCTTGCGTTGTTAAAATTTATAAAGATTTTCACAAGCCTAAATTTAACTAAAAAATAAGTGAGGGGCAAAATGTTACAAAGAGGTCTGTCCAAAATTCTCGTAAATGGGAAAATTAGGCCTGTCCCTAAATTATCATAAGGAGGAGAAAGTATGGAAGAGCAAATTAGCAAAATTAAGGAAGTGGCTGTTGAAGAAATAAAAAAGGCCACTACTGCAAAAGAGTTAGATGATGTAAGAGTAAAATACTTAGGAAAAAAGGGTGAATTAACTAGTATTTTAAGAGGTATGGGGAGTCTATCTCCAGAAGAGAGACCTATAATAGGTAGCAAGGTTAATGAGGCTAGAGATGAACTTGAAAGTATGATTAAAGATGGAGAGGAAAAGTTTGCTAAACTAGAACTTGAGAGAAAATTAAAAGAGGAGAGAATTGATATTACTCTTCCTAGTACAAAAGTAAAAAGGGGAAGCAAGCATCCTTTGAATAGAATTATAGAAGAGGTAGAAGATTTATTCGTTTCAATGGGATATGATGTTGTTACAGGTCCAGAACTTGAAACAGATGAGTATTGTTTTGAAAGATTAAATCTTCCAAAAGGACATCCTGCAAGAGATATGCAAGATAGCTTCTATATTACATCTGAATATTTATTAAGAACTCAAACATCAGCTGTTCAAGCAAGAACAATGATGGCAAATGAGGAGAAAACTCCAATAAGAGTTATCTGCCCAGGTAAGACTTACAGAAGAGATGATGATGCAACACATTCTCATCAATTTAGCCAAGTTGAGGGATTAGTTGTAGACAAAAATATATCTTTGGCAGATTTAAAAGGAACACTAGAAGTTTTTGTTAGAAAATTGCTTGGAGAAAATCTAGAGCTTCGTTTTAGACCAAGTTATTTCCCATTCACAGAACCTTCATACGAGGTTGACGTTAGTTGTTTTAAGTGTGGTGGCAAAGGCTGCAACTTGTGTAAGCATACTGGATGGATTGAAGTACTAGGTTCAGGCATAGTACATCCAAATGTATTAAAAATGGGAGGATATGACCCAGATGTGTATAGTGGATTTGCATTTGGAACTGGATTAGACAGATTAGCAATGTTCAAATATGGAATTACAGATATACGTTTGCTATATCAAAACGATGTGAGATTTTTAAAACAATTTGATAAGTTGGACAGATAAAAGGGAGGAGTGTCCCAGAGTGTAAAGAAAAATTGACAAAAAGGAGTGTCCTTTTTGTCAAAGAAAGAAGGTAAGGAAAATGAAGTTAAGTACAAATTTTGTTAAAGATTACATAGATATAGATGTTGATGTAAAAACTCTTGCTGAAGATATGACAAGAGTTGGTAATGAATATGATGAAGCTGGTAAGCTTGTTGATGCCACAAAGCTTGTTATTGGAGAGGTCAAGGAGTGCAAGATGCATCCGGATTCAGACCATTTACATGTATGCAAAGTAGATATTGGTAGTGAAGTTTTGGATATTGTATGTGGTGCTCCAAATGTAAGGGAAGGACTAAAAGTTATTGTTGCTCTAGATGGTGCGGTGCTTCCTGGTATTACTTTTAAAGCAGGTGGAGTGATAGAACATGATGACAAGCCAAGAGTTATAAAGAAAGGTGCAATTAGAGGTCAGGAGTCTAATGGAATGCTTTGCTCATTATTGGAACTTGGAATTGAGCATAAATATGTAGATGAAGTAGATAAAACTGGAATACATGAACTTCCAGCTGATGCTCCAGTTGGAGAGGATGCTATCAAATATTTGCAAATGGATGACGAGGTTGTGGATTTTGATTTGACAGCAAATAGAGGAGATTTGCTTAGCATTCTTGGAATGGCATATGAATTAGGAGCTATATATGATAAGAAAGTAAAAGATATTGATTTATCACATGGCGAAAATGGCGAAGATATAAATGATAGTTTTAAAGTAGAAGTAAATACAGAGAATTGTTCTATATTCTTAGCAAGAAAAGTTAAGAATATACACATTCATGAAAGTCCAATATTTATAAAAAACAGACTTATTGCATCTGGAATAAGACCTATAAATAATGTTGTTGATATTAGTAACTATGTAATGCTTGAAACTGGTCAACCACTTCACTTCTATGATGCTGATACTTTGAAAGACAAGATAGAAGTTAGAATGGCAACTGAAGGAGAAAAGCTATATACACTTGATGGAAAGGAAAGAACTTTATCACGTGAGGATATTGTAATTTCTGATGGAGAAAAAGCAATTGGCTTAGCTGGTGTAATGGGAGGACTAGACACAGAAATTACAGATAATACAAAGAATGTTCTTATAGAAGCGGCTATATTTGATGGAGTAAAAATTAGAAAAACTTCTAAAGAAATTTTAAGGAGTGAAGCTAGTTCAAGATTTGAAAAGGGATTGGATCCAAATAGAACATATATGGCTATGGAAAGAGCATGCAAACTATTAGAAGAATATGCAGATGGAGAAGTAGCCCGCGGAACTGCAAAATATGACAATAGCAATTTGGCAAATAGAGATATAGAAATTACTTTCCAAAAAATAAATGATGTGCTTGGAATGACTATAGCTAAAAAAGATGTGCTAGATGTATTTAGAAGACTTGGATTTGATGTAATTATAGATGGAAAGAAATCTGATTTTACAGAGACAGACTTAGAAAATGTAGAAGAAATAACTGTTTCTGTACCTAGAAGAAGAGGAGATATTTCTATCAAAGAAGATTTAATAGAAGAAGTTGGACGTATATATGGTGTTGACAACATAGTTGGGAGATTGCCAGAAATGCCAATGAAAGCTGGTAGTTACGATAAAGTTACAAGAGGCATAAGAAATAAAATGGTAGACTTAGGATTAAATGAAACATTATCATATATATTAGTAAATGATAAAGAAGCAAAATACTTTACAAAGGATGATACAGAACTAGTAAAACTATTAGACCCAATGAGCGAAGATCGAAATACATTAAGACATAGCATACTTCCATCACTTTTGAAAATATATGAATACAACAAAGCAAGAAGTAATAAAGATGTATCTGTATTTGAAATAGGAAAAGCTTTCTACAAAAAGGGTGAAGAATATGGAGAAATAAATAAAATAGCAGCACTTATGACAGGCGACTTCTATTTAGGAGTAGATAACAGAAAACAAGTTAACTTCTATATTATAAAAGGAATTGTAGAAGAGTTATTAGACTACTTAGGATATGAAAGAAGATACAGCTTTGTGATAAGAGATGGACAAATGCCAGACGAACTACATCCAGGACAATCTGCTTTAATATCAGTAAACAATGACATTGTGGGATTAATAGGAAGAGTGCATCCATCTTTGGAGAAAGAAGCGGTTTATGTATTTGAAATTGATTTAGACAAATTGCTAAGCAAAAAAGTAGGAAAGATGAAGTATAAAGAAGTTTCAAAATTCCCAAGTGTAAAGAAAGATTTAGCAGTAGTCGTTGATAGAGATGTCACATCAGAAGAAGTAGCTACTCTTATTAAGAAAGCAGCAGGCTCAAACTTAGACAAGATTGATATTTTTGATGTATACACTGGAAAAGGTATAGAGGAAAACAAGAAGAGTATTGCATATTCTCTAACATTTGAGAGAATGGACAGAACTTTAACAGATGAAGAGATAAACAATAGCTTGAGCAAAATAATAGAAATGCTAGAAAAGAAAATAGGGGCAGAACTTAGAAAATAGAAAAAATTCCTAAAAATACTTGCAATTGGAAAAAATATGCAGTATAATTAAATAGACATAAGGAGAGCAGAAGAGTGGAAGCAGATTCCACTCTTCTATACGTAATAAGTAATAAAAAACACAAATTCTTTTTTATTGCGCAGGGAATTTCGTCAGAAATTTCCAAAGCAACAAGGTTAAGTTTCCTTGAACCGTGCATATTCGCGAAGCGAAATGCACATGTGGCGAAGCCACTTTTCTTATTACTAGAGAGAGTTAAGAAAGGAAAGCAATATGTCAAATATAGAAGAAAAGGTAGAAAAACTAGTAAAAAAGCCAATTGAAGATTTGGGGTATAGTCTATATGATGTACAATATGTAAAAGAAGGACAAGACTATTATTTACGTATATTCATAGAAAAGCCAAATGGAACTATAGATTTAAATGATTGTGAAAAAGTAAATGATGGTATTAATGATTTACTAGATAAAGCAGACTATATTAAAGAACAATATTTTTTAGAGGTATCTTCTACAGGTCTTGAAAAGGTTTTGCGAAGAGATGAGCATTTGGAACAAAATATTGGCAAAGAAGTTGAAGTGAAACTTTTTAAAGCGATTGATTTAGAAAGTAATACAGAAAATATTGAAAATGATGCAAGCAAAAGTAATATGCAGCAAACTGATGAAGATAGCAACAATGTAGAAACAAGTTTAGAAGAAAATAATAAGTCTAAACAAAATAAGAAGAATAAAAAACAAAAAAAGAGTAAAAATAGTAAACAAAAGGAAATAATAGGAATATTAGAAAGTTTTGACAAAGACAAAGTTACGTTAAGGCGGGAAGATGAAAAAACGATTGATTTAGAAAGAAGTAATATTTCCCAAATGAAGTTAGTTTTTGACTGGGACAGCTTAGCGTAAATACGAAAAATAGTTATAGATTGTTGATGTTTGACACGTAGAATTACATAGGAAGATAAAAACTTCACAAAAAAATATTATAATAAATTAATGAAAGGAATGATTAAGAAAAATGAAGAAAACATCTAAAATAAATAATCAAGCAATTGATAGTAGTGAATTAATAATAGCAATGGATGAACTAGAAAAGGAAAATGGGATAAAGAAAGACGTTTTGTTAGAAGCAATAGAAACAGCATTAGTTACAGCATATAAAAGAAATTTTGATTCTGCAGAGAATGTGAGAATTACAATGGATAGAGAGACAGGTGAAATTCATGTTTATGCAGAAAAAGATGTAGTAGAAAAACCAGAAGATGTTGAAAACGATAAATTGCAAATTTGTTTAGATGATGCAAGAAAAATAAATAAAAAATTAGAAGTTGGAGATAAGGCAGAAATAGAGCAAGTTCCAAAGAATTTTGGTAGAATTGCAGCTCAAACTGCAAAGCAAGTTATTGTACAAAAAATTAGAGAAGAGACAAGAAACTTTTTGTTTGATGAGTTCAATGAAAGAAAAGGAGAAATTGTTTCTGGTATAGTTCAAAAAGCTGATGGAGGAATTGTTGTTCTAGATTTAGGAAGACTAGAAGGAATTATGCCTGTTAAAGAGCAAATACCAACAGAAAAATATAAGGTTAATGATAAAATTAGAGGATATATTTTAGACGTAGAAAAAGGTGCAAAAGGAGCTCCACAAGTTATTGTTTCAAGGGCTCATGTGGACTTTGTTAGAAAATTATTTGAATTAGAAATACCAGAAATTTATGAGGGTGTAATTGAAATAAAAAGTGTTTCTAGAGATCCAGGTAATAGATGTAAAGTCGCAGTTTATTCTCCAAATGAGAATATTGATCCTGTTGGTTCATGTGTTGGGCAAAAAGGAATTCGTATACAAAACATCATAAATGAGCTAAATGGAGAAAAAATAGATGTTATAGAATGGTCAGAAGATCCAGCAATATATATTTCTGCAGCATTACTTCCAGCAGAGGTTATGGCAGTTGATGTTAAACCAGAGGAAAAATTTGCACAAGTTATTGTTAGGGATGACCAATTATCACTAGCTATAGGAAAAGGTGGACAAAATGCAAGACTTGCTGCAAGACTTACAGATTGGAAAATAGATATAAAGAGCGAGTCTCAATTTAGAGAAATGCTTGCAAAAATGCAAGAAGAAGCAGAATCTAGTGATGAAATAGAAGAAGAGGAAACTAACCAAGAAAATGCAGAAGAATAAATTAAACAAGCCTGAATACAATAAAGGAGAGGGATTAGAAGTTGAAAAGCTTACCACAAAGAACATGCATAGGATGCAATTCTAAGAAAAATAAAAATGAGCTTATTAGAATAGTAAAAAACAAAGATGGAAATATCAGCATAGATAGAACAGGAAAAGCAAGCGGCAGAGGGGCATACATTTGTGATAGTATAGAATGTTTGGAAAAGGCAATTAAATCAAAAAGATTAGAAAGAACATTCGAAACTAAAATATCAGATGAAATTTATGAAAATCTAAGAGGTGTAATTATTGATAAATAATAGAGTGTGTGGACTATTAGGATTAGCAACACGCGCAGGAAAGACTGTGTTTGGAACAGAGGCGTGTATGCAAGCTATAGAAAAGAAAAAAATAAAATTATTAATTATTGCAACAGATGCAGCAGAAAGGACAAAAATGAATTTTAAAAATATTTGTAGTAAATCTAATGTGCCTATTATAGAATACTTAAGCTCTGATGAACTAAGCAAATCTATAGGTCAAAATAATAAAGCAGTAGTAGGAATTAAAGATACAAATTTCTCTAATGAAATTATAAAAATTATTAATGGGGGTGAAGCTATTGGGTAAGAAGATACATGAAATAGCAAAAGAAGTAGGTTTAACAAGTAAAGAGGTACTAAAAATAGCAAATGACTTAGGAATTGGAGTAACAAGTCATTTAAGTGCTGTTGATGATGAACAAGCAGATGCAATAAAAAAGAGTGTAAAGGGACAAGTAAAAGAAGAAAAAGGTGCTAAAAAAGAGGAAAAAGCATCTTCTAAAAATGATGCAAAAAAATCTAAAGATAAAGATGCAAAAAGGGCTGAAAATAAAAATGAAAAGGCCAATAAATCTGAGACAAAATCTACAACTACCAAAACTTCAAAAAAAGAAACTACTTCTTCAAATGCTAAGAAAAGCGAAACACCTGTTATTATTAGAAGAGAGGTTATAATTTCAGAGGAAGAAGAAATAGAAAAAGAAAATAAAAAGAAGCAAGAGCAAAAGCAAAAAGATGTTGGATTTGTGGAAAGAAGCAATAAAAAAGATTACAACATTGTATATAGAAACAAACAAACTAAACCTCTTACTGTTAGTGAGCTCTTCGGATTAAAACCAAAAGAGGAGAAAAAGGAAGAGCCTAAACAAGAAGAAAAGGTTATCGAGAAAAAAGCTGAGGATAATAAAGAAAACAAAAAAGAAGCTAAACAAGAAAGTCAAAAAGAGATTGTTGCTGA